>CAXBOL010000010.1:0-23792 GCA_963977295.1 uncultured Opitutaceae bacterium | reverse complement strand
TACCGGCAAGGCGTTTATCCAGTATGTGAACGAGCTGCGCATCGGGTTGGCCTGTCGGTTGCTCGTGCAAAGTGATGCGGGCGTATCCGAAATCTGTTACGCGGCCGGGTTCCGCAACCTCTCGAATTTTAACCGTCAATTTCGGGAGCGCAAAGCGCGGTCGCCCCGTGAATTTCGAGCGGAGTATCGGTTGAAGATGGCGGGTGGAGGCGGGTGAATTCCCTGCGCGTTTACCGGTCGATGCGGCGCTCGGGGCGGGCGTCCGCGGTTGAGAGGTTGAAGGTGAGGTTGTCGGTTACCAGTTGGTCGATGTGCCGGGCGTAGAGGCCGTAGGCGGGGAGCACGCCGAAGAAACTGAATTCCGGGTAGCGGATTTCGTCTTCCGGCACCACGGCGGTGGTGTGTTCGACGGTGCCGCCGCCAGGCAGGGTGATGGTGATGTCGTGCAGGGTGATACGACCGATGCGGTGCCCGGGCGTGCCGGTGATGAATATACCGGCGGGCGGCGTGACGCGGGAATCGGCGGACGCACGGGTCGTGGCCTGGATGCCGGAGATGGTGATGTCGGTGATGGAACCGACGGCTTGTGGTGGCGCGTCACGATAGGTGCGTCGGCGTTCGCCTAGGCGGATGAAGATGGGCATGTCGACGTTGTGCATGACGAGGTTGCGCAGGGTGACGTCGTGGATGTTGGCGCCGTCGACACTCAACATTTTGATGCCGCCGCCGCGGGTGTCGTGAATGTGGCAGTCCTCCACCAGAATATTGTAGAAATCGCCCATGGCTTCGGTGCCGAACTTCACCGCGCCCCAGTCGCTTTTGATGGTGTTGTGGCGCACCACCACATCGTGAGTCGCCATCGGACTGGTGGACTTGAAGCAGATTGCGTCATCCTGCGAATCGATGACGCAATTTTCGATCAAGGCGTGGGAACTGGAGTCGAGATCGATCGCGTCATTGTTGCGATGGGCGTGGCTGTAAATGTTGACGCCGCGGATCACGATTTGTTCGCATTGAAACAAGTGACAGGTCCAGGCGGCGGGCTGGCGCAGGTGGATGTCTTCCAGCGTGATGTGGGTGCTGCGCACGAAACGCACCAGAAACGGTCGATCCCCGGCGAGTTCCTTGAAGCGGGATTCGTCGATGCCGTGGCGGGTGAGGTTCTCGCGGAGGACCGCAGGTTGGTAGTTGCCACCGCGACCATCGATGGTGCCGGAGCCGACGATGCCGACGTTTGTGGCATCGACGGCGCCGATGAGACACTTGCCGCGAGTTTGGCCGGTGGCGTCGACGAACGGGTCGATATTGAGATAGTCGAGGGGGTTGTCACTTCCGAGGAGCACGGACCCGGCGTCGACGCGCAGGATGACCCCGTCTTTGAGTAGAATCGTGCCCGTGACAAACTCGCCTCCTGTGACCAAGACCTCACCGCCGCCGGCAAGGTGACTGGCCTCGATCGCGGCTTGAATGGCGGCGGTGTTGACGGTGTGACCGTCGGCGACGGCACCGAAGTTACGGATATCCCACGAGGTTTCCGCGAGGCAAGAGAGGGAGAATGTGACGACGAAAAGGTAAAGCAGGCGGAAATGGTTCATGTGGGTGGGCGTGACGTTGAAAGTAGGGCGGGAGCCAGGCGATGGGATGGAAGGTTAAACAGTTCAAGAACGCCGGGACCGTCCCAAGTGAAGGAAGGGCACTATTCTGATTCTCCGGCCGACACTCACTTGGGCGCGGGCAATATTCGCGACACCGTGCACGGCGAATACCTCTATGCCACCTTTCTGGCATGCCGGGGGAAACCACCGTCATGTGAGCCCTCGGCTCTCGGGGCCGAATTCACGACGGTGAAATTTTGGCCGTAAGTCTGCTCGCGACCGGTAAACCGGTGCCGTGGGTGCATCATGCGGATCAATTGGAAGTGAAACTCCCGGATGCGCCGGTCGTAAAGTATGCGTATGTTTTGAAAATCAAACTACGTTGATCCTGGGCCGATGGTGCGGCGCCGCGGGGCATCAGAAATGGGGTTCGTTGGTCGCTCGCCGTTGATTGACGGACTGGGCGGAGGGGCAGGCTCGATTCATCGCAGGCCTTGGGCAAGTTCGGAGTGTAGGGTGGAATGTATCAATCTAATAGATACTTAGCTGCGCTCGCTGATGCCCCCCGGCGAATTCGTCCAGCACAACGTGATTTCGCCAACGTCAGGTCTTTTACGAGAGGTTATGACCGCCCCGTGGTAAAGTAAAAGACGGCGCGGCCCGGATCCGGTAAGTTTATGGTTTGATGAGCCATCCGGTGCCTCCTTTCGCGATCAGATCTTCCCTGCCTGGGCCAAAAAGCAGGGCGAAGATCGTTCGGCAAGGCCAGGGAGGGCGTCAGTGATTTCCTGCAACCGAACTTCAATTAGAGTTCGCCTCAGTTAATTACTTTTTACTATCAACGTTTTCCCGGCGATTTGTCGCCGACCCAACCCTAGCTTCAGCCCCCTAAAACCGTGCTAAATACTGTTCTGATCTTCGTTGTGTTAGGTATCCTTGGCCTAGCCGCCATCATGTTCGCCGTGTGTGTGCGTAAAATCCAACCCGGTCGGGCTGGCGTTAAAACGGGGTGGGGCGGCCTGAAGGTGGCGTTTGACTGGATGGTCCGCGTGCCGCTCCTCCAGAGTTACCACATCGTCGATATCTCGGTTAAAAAGCTCGAAATCGCCCGAAAAGGCAAAGACGGCCTCGTCTGCCGCGACAACATCCGCGCCGACATCACCGTGGCTTTCTACATTCGGGTCGAAGCCACCGAGGAAAGCGTGCGCAAGGTCGCGCAAATGCTGACTCCGGAACGGGTTTCCGACATCGATCAGCTGCGCGAGTTATTAGAAGCCAAGTTCTCCGAAGCGCTAAAAACCGCCGGTAAGCAAATGGAGTTCCACGAACTCTTCACCGCCCGCATCAAATTCCGTGATCAGATCCAAGACACCATTGGCAAAGACCTCGACGGTTTCCTCCTGCAGGACGTCGCCATCGATTATCTGGAGCAGACGCCATTGGATGAGCACGATCCCGACAACGTGCTCGATTCCGAGGGTATCAAGAAGATCACCGAGATCACGCAGCGCGAACGCGTGCTGGCCAACGAATTTTCCCAACGTTCCCAAGTGCGCATCGCCAAGGAGGATGCCGACGCAGACATCGCCAGGCGCGAACAGAATCGCCGCAACGAGGAGGACACCGCCAAGCAGACCCGCGCCATCACCGAAGTGAGGGCCAACGAGGAAGCCGAAACCGCCAAGGTGGTCGAAGCGCGCCGACTCGAAGTCGAGGCCAAGCGCCTAGAAACCGATGAGGCCATCCGTCTCCGCACCGAGGACATGAACCGTGCCGTGCAAGAACGGGAGTTCACGGTCAAGAAGGAGAAACAGCGTCTCGAGCAGGAGTCCACCCAGGAGGGCGAAGAAGCCCAGGTGCGCCGCGAACGCTCCGTCCAGCTCGCTCGCATGGAAAAAGAAGTGAAGGTCGCCGACGCCGCCGTCGAGGTGGAGCGCAAGCGAGCCGTGGTGGTCGCCGAACAAAAGGCGGTGGTCCAACAGGAAGAGGAAAAGACCAACATCGAAGCGCGCATGACCGCTGAGCGGGTTCGCGAAGTCACTCTCATCGAGGCCGAGATGAACGCCAAGCGGGACCAAGTCGAAAAGGTCGTCGCCGCCGAAGCTCACATGGAATCCGAGCGCCACCTCGCCGAAGCCGCCAAGATCAAGGTGGTCACCGCCGCCGAGGCCGACCGGGAGGCCGCCGTGCGTGAAGCCGACCGGATCAACACCCTTGCCGACGCCGAGGCCAAGGTCGCAGAGAAGCGGCGCCATGCGGCCGAACAAGAAGCCGAAGGCACTGCCGCACGCGAAGCTGCGACCGGGTTGGCCGAAGCCAAGGTCATCATGGCCAAGGCGGAAGCCCGCAAGATCGAGGCTGGCGCCATCGAGCAAGTAGGCTTTGCCGAAGCCAAGGTCACCAAGGCCAAGGGCGACGTGCAGGCCGAGGTCACCGAAACCCAAGCCGAAGCCGAGGCCGAAGGCCACAAGGACCGTGAGCTGGCGGCTGCCGCCGGGATCGAGGCACGGGGCACGGCTGAGGCCAAGGCCATCCAGCAAAAAGCCGAGGCGATGAAACTCTTCCACGAAGCCGGTCAGGGCCACGAGGAGTTCAAGCTCCGGCTCTCCAAGGACCGCGACATCGAGCTCGCGGCCATCGACGTGCAGCGTCTGATCGCACAAGCCAATGCCGAGGTCGTGGGCGAAGCGCTCAAGCACGCCAAGATCGACATCGTCGGCGGCGAAAACGACTTCTTTGAAAAGATCATTCGTGCCGTGGGCAACGGGCGTTCCGTAGACCGTTTGATCGACAACAGCACCGCGTTGACGGACATCAAATCGACCTTCTTCAATGGCGACCCGGAACACTTCAAGTCGCAGCTGCGCCAATGGATCGACGACTTCGGCGTCAGCACGGAGGACATTAAGAATCTCTCCATCGCCGCGCTCCTCGGTCAGATGTCCGCGGCGGCTTCCGGGGATCCGCGGGCTTCGAGCATCGCTTCGGCGATTGCGGCGGCTAAAACGCTCGGACTCTCGGATGCACCTGTCGCTGAATTGCTGCAGGCTCGGTCCACCTCCGCCTCCAAGCGCAAGTAAGTCGCGCCTCTCGTGAGATTCCTTGGTCGAATGCACCCCAGCGTCGTCCGACGCTCACCCATCCTGCTCCCGTCCACATGAGCGACTCAACTCCATCCGCCGCGTCTACGCTCGGCAGCGCCACCTACGAGATCATTCGGCGCCGCCTGGAGACGCATGCGACCGCTCTGCGCGAACGAACGACCCAGCTCGACGCACGACGGGGGGAGGTGTTTGGCAAAATCGATTGGCAAATCATCCAGTCGGACCGGGTTACCACCGCCCATAATTGCGTGCCGCGCGACATGGTGCAGCTCGGCCGCGGGCGTTTCCTGTTCGGCTTCAATGTCCAGTTCGGGCTGAAGCAGGAAATCGATGTCGCGGACGTGTTTGCGATTTACCGTCGTGACGCGCAAACCGGGATGTTCAAGGAGGACAGTCTGGCGGTGCTCGATGACCGCAACTTTGTCACCGATTTTAAGCGGCTCTACCACGTCTATGCCCGAGCGGCGTTTGTGAAGTTTTCTCTCGTCGAGGGGCAGCTCTATTTCGTCTTCCGGGTGGGGACGGCGGTTAATGATATCGCAGTGTTCAAGTGGGCCTTTGATGGCGCGGGGCTGCACTACGTCGATGGCCGGGCGGAAACCGAGTTTAAGAAAGTTGGGTATCCGCCGACCCACGCCTTTCGTTGGCTCATACCCGATCGCGAGTCGTTCCGCTACGGCGATCATCCCCACGTGTCGATCGAGGACCGTCTCTTTGTCGACTGCATCGGCGGGGACCTTACGCTCAAGGTCGAAGACAACACGGCGACCGGAGAAGGCATTTATAAGGAACCGGTCGATGATCCGAACCAAAAAGTCGACGATGCCGAGATCGGCTATGCCAAACCGCTGGAGCATCTGATCGTGGTCAAGGTTCGCCCCTACAAGGAGACGACCGCGCGGTATTACATTTTTAACGAAAAACAACAGAGTGCGTCCCGCGTGGATTCGATCGGGCAATCCTGCGTGTTGTTGCCCGAAGATCACGGCCTGGTGTTTCCCGATGGTTACTACTTGGCGACCGGGGATCTGAAGCGATTCGAGGGACGCGAGCGTAACCTGATTTTCGAACGGGTGGTGCACGCGCCGAACGGCGAGGACTCCCTCTACGTGTTCTATAACCGGGAGACGGGCGACTATGTGTTGCTGCCGTATCGGCTCATCGCACAGAAGGTCGAAGAGCGCATCGCCTGCCAAGGGTTCTCCCTGTTTCCCGATGGTCAGTTGCTCCTCTTCCGCGGTGCGGAGGAGCCCCAGAAGCATCACACGATTCAGTTGCGCCAGACCCCCTTTCATCAGCCGGGGTATGAGCCGGAAGGGCAGCGCGACGCCTACCTTTACCAGGTGGGCAACAAGGAAGTGGTGCGGTGTCTCGCCGAGAGCAATGAGCTCCTCACCCTGATCGGTCGCGACCACCCTTATGCCAGCCTCTACGCCGATGTGGTGAAACGCTGCGGGGCGGTGATCGACGCTTACCCGTGGTTGCGTAGTGCGGATGGATTTGGCATCGCCGAAACATTGGGCGAACTCAGAGCCACCGCCGATCAGGCCGTGGAGGAATTTGAAAAAGTGCGCCGTCTGCAACGCGAAGCCACGCAGCGCGTGAAGGACCTGCGCACCCGCAGTGAGACCCGCTTTCAGGCTATTCGCCGGGCGGCCTTCCGCACGCTGGGAGATTTTGTGACCCACCTCGCGGCGATGCGGCAGTTGCGCGGCGAGATCATTTCGGCCAAGGAGATGCGGTATGCCGACACTGCGGCACTCAACGCCGCCGAAGCGACCGTGGCCGAGCGCGCCACAGAACTGGCGGCCAACTGCGTCAAATTTCTGCTGCAGCCCACCTCGCTTGATCCGTATCGCGAACGAGCCGCCGGCTTTCAGGCGGAGGCCCAGCAAGTCACGAAAGGGGCCGAGGGACGGCGAATCGAGAAAGAGGTTTCCCAAGCTGCCGGCGAACTCGAGATGCTCATCGAGATCGTCAACAGCCTGGAGATCGACGACGCCACCGAGGCGACGCGTATTATCGACGGCATCACCACGGTCTACGCCACGCTCAATCAGGTCCGGGCCGCGCTAAAGAATCGCCTGCGTGATCTTGCGGCCAGCGAAGGTGCAGCGCAATTTGCCGCCCAGATCAAGCTGCTGAGTCAGGCGACCGCCAGTTACCTCGATCTTTGCGAAACCCCGGCGAAGTGTGATGAATACCTCAATCGGCTGAGTGTGCAGCTCGAGGAAATGGAGGGGGCCTTTGCGGACTTCGATGAGTTCATTGTGCAGCTGGCGGAGAAGCGCACGACGCTCTTTGAGGCCTTCGAACAACGCAAACTGGTGCTGGTCGAGCAACGCAACCGCAAGGCGGCCGCGTTGCTCACCGCGGCGGAACGGGTGCTGAAATCGATCCAGCATCGACTCGGCGCACTGAAGTCCGGCGACGAAATCAACGCGTTCCTCGCGGCCGATCTGATGGTGAGCAAGGTGCGCGATCTCATCGCCCAGTTGGTGGCGTTGGGTGATTCGGTGAAGGCCGACGATCTGCAGGGGCGACTCAAAAGTCTCGGCCAAGAAGCGCTGCGCCAACTGCGCGATCGGCAGGAACTGTTTGTGGATGGCGAGGCGTCGATCAAACTCGGACGCCACCGGTTCAACATCAACACCCAGCCGTTGGAACTCGCCGTGGTGATGCGGGACGGCACGCCGAACCTGCACCTTTCGAGCACCAAGTATTTTGAGCCGATCGAGGACGAAACCTTTCTCGAACTGCGCGACATTTGGGCGCAGGAGCTCATCTCGGAAACTGCTGAAGTGTATCGCGCGGAGTTCTTGGCTCATCGGCTATTGGTCGCCGTGGAAGGGGTAGGGGAGTTGGCGGCCGCGGCCACCGAAGACGAGGCGGCGACCACCGCACGCCTGCAGGTGTTCGCCCAGTCCCGTTATGATGAAGGCTACACCAAAGGCGTGCACGACCTCGATGCGGTGAAAATTTTCCGGCCGCTGGTTGTGGCACACGCCGGCTTGGGGCGGGCCCGTTATGGCGCCGCCGCCCGAGCTTGCGCCGTCGTGTTCTGGCTAAAGTTTTGCCCGGCCGAAACCCGAGCGCTGTGGACGGCTCGACTGAAAGGGCAGGGCGCGCGAAATCGGGTCTTCCCGGAGAGCCGAGGACTTGGGGAAGCGGCGATGGCCTTGCGGGAGTTGCTGGCGGGCTTCGCGCGGGAAACGGGTTTATTCGACGCCGAATTGGCCGACGAAGCCGCCAACTACCTGGCGGCCGAGATCGCCGGAGGTGACACCTTCGTGGTGCGGATCGAAGCGGTAGGAAGTGCCGATGCGTTTACGCGTCAACTGGCCAAGGCCGACGGGGAGAAGGCATTTAACGAAGTGCGGGCGGCACTCGCCTTGCATCCGGTGAGTGAATACGAATTGATCCGCGACTATGTGCGGGCGTTTCTACGCAACTCGCAGGGCGAACTCGAACTGGCGGAGGAGATCGCCACGCTCTTGTTCACCGGCGACGAATTTGAGCGGAACCCGGTGACGGTGAATTCGCGTGAATTTTTGACAGGCTTCCATGGCACGCACGCCGTGCTGAAGGAAGGTCGCTACGAATTTGACTATCACGGGTTGCGCGCCCGGATCGACCATCACGAGCGGCAGATTGCGCCCCGGTTTGCCAAATTCCAACAGGTGAAACGCGATCTGCTGGAACGGGAACGAGCGGGCTTACGCTTGGGCGACTTTCAGCCGCGAGTGCTCACGTCGTTTGTGCGCAATCAACTCGTCGATCAGATTTATCTGCCTCTTGTCGGTGACAATCTGGCGAAACAAATTGGCGCGGCGGGGGCATCCCGGCGCACCGACTTGATGGGCATGTTGCTCCTCATTTCGCCGCCCGGTTACGGCAAGACCACGTTGCTGGAATACGTGTCCAGCCGACTCGGGTTGATTTTCGTCAAGATCAACGGTCCGGCCTTGGGACACGAGGTTACGTCACTCGATCCCACGGCGGCACCCAATGCGGCGGCGCGGGAGGAATTGAACCGCCTTAATCTGGCGCTGGCCATGGGGGAAAACGTCATGCTCTGCATCGACGACATCCAGCACTGCAACCCCGAATTTCTGCAGCGTTTCATCGCGTTGTGCGATGGCCAGCGGAAGATTGAAGGCGTCTGGCGCGGACAACCTCGCACGCACGATCTGCGGGGGCGCAAGTTTGTCGTGGTCATGGCGGGTAACCCCTACACCGAGAGCGGTCAGAAGTTTAAGATTCCCGACATGCTCGCGAATCGAGCGGATACTTACAATTTGGGCGATATCATTGGCGGGGACTCGTCGCGGTTCAAAGCGAGTTACCTGGAGAATGCCGTCACCTCCAACGCCGTATTGGCCCCGTTGGCTTCGCGGAGTCAGAAAGACGTGCATGCGTTTATCCGCCTGGCGGCCGGAGTCGAGCAGGCAGAGGCTGGATTCGAAGGCAGCTACTCCAGTCAGGAAGTCGAGGAGATCGTCGCGGTGATGAAGAAGTTGGTGTCGATCCGCGAAGTGGTGCTGAAGGTGAATCTTGAATACATCCGGTCCGCGGCGCAGGCCGATGAGTTCCGCACCGAGCCGGCGTTCCGGTTACAGGGCTCGTATCGCAACATGAATCGGTTGGCCGAAAAGGTGGTGCCGATGATGAACGACGCTGAATTACAATCGTTGATTGCCGACCACTACCGCGGTGAAGCGCAAACGTTGACGACTGGGGCCGAAGCCAATCTCCTCAAGTTCAAGGAACTGATTGGGCTGCTTTCCGAAGTAGAACGCGAGCGGTGGGATGAGATTAAGCGCACCTATCAGCGCCGCCAATTAGTGGGTGGCGCCGATGAAGACGATCCGATCTCGCGAGTGGTGGGGCAGTTGTCCGGATTTCAGGCGGGGCTGCAGGGTATTCAACATGCCATTGAAAAACAGCTGCAACGCAGTGCAGTGCGGACCGATGCTCCGAGCACGGATTCGCAGTTGCGCGAAGGATTCGAAAAGCTCGGCGCCGATCTCAGTCGGGTGGTGGAGTCGACCCAGCAAGGGCCGGTTTCGCAGAAGGTGGACCTCTTGGCGCAGGATCTTGCTGCGCTGCAAGGCACCATGGCCGCCTTGCAGCAATTGACGGCGCAACGGTTGGAGCACTTGCGCGGAGCGCAGACCAAGATGGCGACACGGGTGCAGGAGGATTCGACCGCCTTGGCGCTGGCGCAGGAATTACTCTCCAACGAGCGGGCTTTTCTAGAGCAGTTTGACCACGCGTTCGGCTCCGGTCGTTCGCCTAAACCCAAGAAGAATTCATGAAACGAATCACGAAGCGAATACAGCAGCTGGGTCAACGCGCCGAACAACTTCGAGAAATCGCCCATCAGATGCCGGGTCGGGCGGAAGGGCTGCGACGGTCGATGATTTCCGCGACCGAAAAATTGCAGCAAGTGCGCGCTGATCTCATGGTCAGTGCCGCGACGTTGCGGGGCCAAGCCGACACCGATTCGGTGGGCTTGCTGACTGAGATTGGTGAAGTGGGGGAGCTGTTGGATGGCTCGGGCTTCATGCTGGAGGGCGTCGACTGGGACATCGGGGCTGCCCGGCGCTTGCAAGTGCGCATCGAGCGTCTCGCCCCCACCACGGTGAAGGCCCTGCGGTCGCTCTTGGCCAAGCATGATGACAAGCCGGCGGCCCGCACGATTTTCACCGCGTTGATTCAGGCCCAAGAAGCCGCCGAGGAAATTGAAGTGGGCTCGTTGCTCTGGACGGATGTTGTCATTGAGATCGGCGCGGTGACTACGGTGCGCATCGGTTGGCATCAACTCGTTGAAGACGAGCATGACGAAAGTCGGCGTCCGGGAACAGGGGCCGGCGGGAGTGACGTGCCCCGGGCATCCCGGATTTCGTCCCCTGCCTTCACTTCCGGATCGTTTCAAAGGCCTCAAGCGTCAGCCCCCGCGCAGGCAGACTCTGGCGGCCCCGGTCAGTCGATCGCGCCCCCAACGCTCCCGGAGATCGCGCCCCTCGCGGTGGAACCGGCCCCGCTGCCCACCCGAACGCCGACCTGGGGAACTGAACGCGGCGACACCATGTCGCTCGATCGCTTTAAAAAAATGCCCGACGTGGGTCGCCGTAGTCGCTGAAAGAGACCGAGGTGAAATTCAGTCTTCTTGGGTCGGTTCGTCGAAGACGGTCGGTCCGATCGCGGAGGGCACCCAGGCCCAAGTGAGGGTATTGGGTTAAGGGCCGGAGTTACCTTACCCCGGGAACCGATCGTGGATCAGCACCTTTTCGTCGGGCAGGCGGGCACCGCGGTCCCACGCCTCCTGAGTGCGTTTGCCCACCGGAATCATGAAACTCACGATGTGATCGGTGGGAAGATTGATGAGTTTGCCCACGGCGTCGGCGTCGAAGCCGATCATGGGGCAGGAGTCGTAGCCCATGGCGCGGGCGGCAAGCATGAGCGTCATCCCGGCGAGGGCCGATGAGCGGATGGCCTCGTCGCGGATCAGTTGATCTTTTCCTTCGTAGAAGGGCTTGATCATCGGGCCGAGAATGTCCTGCACCGGTTGAGGGGCGTGGTTCCAGTAGATGGAGGGATCAACGAGATGCGAAGTCAGGTCCGCGCACATGATGAACACGACGCTGGCCTCGCTGACGTGGGCCTGATCCCAGGCGGCGGCTCGAATTTGTGTCTTTAATTCCTGATCCTGCACCGCGACGAAGCGGTAGTTTTGCATGTTGAAGGAAGAAGGCGCGAGCTTGGTGAGGCGCACGAGTTCAGCCAGATCGGCCGCGGGCATCCGATGGCTGGGATCGAAATGTTTGATGGAGCGGCGGGATTCGATGGTCTCGATGGTGTTCATAATGGGTGACGAAAGTGAGGGAGATAGTGGATTATGTGGTCCGTGAAGTGACGGTCTGGTCTTGTGTTAACCCGCTCCGGTTCGAAACGCAAATGGTCCGTTCGTTTAGACCTGACGGGCCTAGGGGGTGATAAATTGGCTGGGACTGCGACGTATCTGGGTTGGCTGGGAGTGTTTAGCGCGAGCTTAACAGGCGCTTATTACAGGTATGTCAGTTTGTTTTATTTGTGGCCGGTGGGTTGGGAACAGTTGCGGGTTTACATGATGACTAAATGCTCAATCACTCATGAAGATGGGTGTATTTATGCGATCAATTTGGTTCCGTTTCGAGTGTCGCTGGAGGCGGAACATGTTGGTTTCAATGGGAGCGTGCGCGATAGGGGTGACCCATGGAATATCCGCACCCACTTTGAGCGAAGTGACGGCCCGGGCATTGGCGGCGGCGCCGGAATTGCAGGCGCTGGATGCGGGGGTGCAGGAGCACGCGGCGATGAAGGCCCAGGCGGAGCGTTGGTCTAATCCGACACTATCATTGGAGAAGGAGAATTTTGCGGGGAGTCGCGCCTATCGGGGTAGTGCGTTGGCCGAATACACCGCGACTTTGGATCAAACCATTGAGGTGGGAAGGAAGCGCCGATTGCGGGTGGAGTTGGCGGCGACGGCCCTGCAGCGTGCGGAGCTCGCCACGGAGATTCGACGAGGTGTGGTCGTGGCCGAGGCCCGGCGACGGTTTGTGGCGTGGCAGGTCGCGCAGGCGGAAGCACGGATTGCCCGAGAGCGACTCGAGTCCAGTCGCGCGGCCGTTGAGGTCGTGAAGACCAAACGCGGTGCCGGGGTGGCGGGTGGTTTGGAAGAAGTGCGCACTCAGGTGGCGGTTTCTATGGCGGAAGTAGAGTTGGAGAAAACGACGCAACAGCTGGCTCAAGCGCGTGCTCATTTGGCGAGTCTGTGGCAGGGGCAGGCGGACGAGATCACTGGCGAGGCTGCCGGGGTGACCTTGGTCGAGCCACCCATGGATGAGCTGGGTTTGGTGCGTCGATTGGAAAGTGGGCCGCGTTGGCAAATGACGGAGAGTTGGCAGACCAGTCAGGCGAGAAGCGCGGAGTTGGCGCGAGCGATGACGTTGCCGGATGTGTCGCTGCAAGTGGGACACCGGTGGTTCGAGGAAGGTGACGATCGAGCGTGGATTGTAGGGGTCTCGGTGCCGTTGCCGATCTTTGAACACAATGCCGACGGCGTGCGCGCCGCGCGGGCGGGGGTGTTGCGCGTGAACGCCGAAGTGGCAGCCGAACAGCGGGCGTTACGCGAATCGTTGGCCGCGAGCTTGGCCCGGGTGAAAACCGCGTATGCGTCGGCGGCAAGATTGGAAAACGAGACGCTGCCCATGGCGCGGAGGAGCTTCGCCTTAGTGGAGGAGGGCTACCGACTCGGTCGCCACGAGTTACTCTATTTGCTCGAAGCGCAGCAGACGCTGTTTGCCGTTGAAGCCGGGGTGGCCGGCGCGCTGGGCGAGCTGCACTTTGCCCTGACTGATCTTGATGCCCTCCTGGTGTCTCCATCCGGCACAGCCTCAGAACTCTGAACTCTTCCTCCGATCAATTTTGATGAAAACACGACTTTCCTGCTTCGCTTGCGGTATGACCACAATGGTCTCACTTCCGTTCCTTTTATCACTAGGTTGCGCCAAGAGTAATCCGGCCTCCGCCGATGCCGGGGGAACTTCCGCAAACACGGAGCAGCGACTTTCATTGTCGGCCGAAGCGATCAGCAATCTGGGGATTGGTTTGCAACGCGTTGGCGCAGGAGAGTTGCGAGACTACCTGCAATTGCAGGGGGAGGTCATGCTTGACCCGGTGCGAGTGGCGCTGGTGCCGGCGAGGTTGTCGGGAGTCGTCGATTCCATTGCGGTATCGGTAGGGGATGCCGTGAAACCAGGCGACGAATTGGCGATGGTTTCGAGTAAAGAATTGTCCGATGCGATCATGGCTTATGTGAAGACCGAGTGGGCCTTTCGGCATTCGATGCACGTGCTCGAGCGCGAGACGACTTTGCGCGAAAAAGACATCAACTCGGAGGAACAGCTCATGGAAGCGGAGCACGAGTATCACGCGGCAGAAGGAGACCACTCAGTGGCGCTCCAGCATCTGCATTTGCTCGGCTACACGGAGGCTCAGCTGCACCGATATCTCGAACGCCCCGATTTGCAGGACCTCACGGTCTTCACCGTGCGGGCACCGATCGCGGGATTCGTGCTCGATCGCAACCTGGAGCGCGGTGCGGCCGTGGAGCCGGGGCGGGAACTGTTTCGCATCGCCGATCTTTCGCATTTAACGGTCCAGTTTAAGATTCCGCTGCGTCATCTGCGATCCGTTCAGGCCGGTATGACCGTGCAAGTGTTCAGCGAAGCTCTCGAGATGAGAAGTGGAGCTGAGGTCGTGCGCATCGTCAACCAAGTCGATCCGGCATCCCGCACGGTTTCAGCCAAAGCCACGTTGCCTAATTTGGATCTGCGATGGAGTCCCGGGATGCCGGCGCGGATCGATATCGCGGGCGTGGCGGTTCCCGTGGACTGCGTGGTGCCGCTGGCGGCGGTGCACGAATGGAACGGTGACGAGGCGGTTTTTGTCCGAGTAGCGGGGGATAGCTTTGCGTTGCGGCCGGTTAAAATTGGCGCGCGCGATGCCACCCAAGCCGAGGTCCTGAGCGGACTGGAACCAACCGAGGAGATCGCGACGACCAACAGTTTTCTGCTGTTAGCGGAATGGGAAAATCAAACCACGGAGGAGTGACATGCTCAACAACGTCATTCGTTTCTCTCTCAGCCAGCGGCTGATCATTCTACTCGGCACCGCGCTGTGGTTGGTCGCCGGTATTTGGGCATATCGCAATCTACCCATCGACGCGTTTCCGGATATTTCCAGCACGCAGGTCCAAGTGATTGTCAAAGCGCCTGGCATGGCGCCGGAGGAGGTTGAGCAACGCGTGACGTATCCGATCGAAACGGAGGTGCGCGGGATTCCGCACCAAACCGTGCTGCGCTCCATCACCAAGTTTGCGCTGGCGGTGGTGACGATCGATTTCGACGACGGGACTGATATTTACTGGGCACGCCAGCAGGTGAGCGAACGGATCGGCACGGTGCTCGCCGGACTGCCGGAAGGCGTGGAAGGTGGCCTCGCCCCGATCACGATGCCGCTGAGCGATGTTTTTATGTTTCTCGTGGAGGGCGAAGGCTACTCGACGATGGAGCGTCGCACGATTCTTGATACTATGATCCGACCGCGACTCTTGTCGGTGGAAGGCGTGGCGGACGTGAATGCGCTCGGCGGTGAGGTGCAGTCGTTTCAGGTGCGTCCGGATCCGAATGCCTTGCAGGCTTACGACCTGACCATCGACGACGTGATCACGGCAGTGGAGCGCAATAATCGCAACGCGGGCGGCGGGCAGTTTGTGCATCATGAGTCAGTGTATCTCATTCGCACCGCGGGGCAGGTGCGAACGCCTGAGGATATTGCCGGGATCTCGATCACCAGTCGTGATGGTGTGCCGATTCATGTCGGGGACGTGGGCGAAGTGGTGGTGGCCCCGTTGCCGCGCTTCGGCGGCGTGATTGCCAACGGGGATGGTGAGGCGGTGCAGGGGTTGGTGCTAAATCGTCGCGGAGCCAACGGCCGCAAGACGGTCGAAGGCGTGAAGGTCATGCTGGAGGTAATCGCGCCGACCTTGCCGACGGGTGTGAGCATCGTTCCGTTTTATGATCGGAGTGACTTGATCGGCCGGGCGGTGGCCACCGTGGAAGCCGCGCTGGCGGAAGGCATCGTTTTGGTGCTCGTGGTGCTGGCGTTATTCTTAGCCAATTGGCGCAGTGCACTCACGGCGGGGTTGATTCTGCCGCTGACGGTGATCGGGGCGTTTCTGCCGATGTATCTGTTCGGGATCACGGCCAACCTGATGTCGCTCGGGGGGCTGGCCATTGCGATTGGTATCCTGGTCGACAGCGCAGTGGTTATGGTGGAGAACATTCACAGCCAACTGCGCGGGGCCGCGGCGGAAAACCGGGTTCGCATTGTGGCCCGAGCGGGACAGGAAGTGGCCAAACCCATCTTCGCGGGTGCGCTGATTATCGTGGCCTCGTTTGTGCCGATTCTTTCGCTGACGGGCGTGGAAGGAAAGTTGTTCGCGCCACTCGCTGCCACGATTGTTTTTGCGTTGCTGACGGCATTGGTGCTCTCGCTCACCGTCATTCCGGTTTTGGCGGGCATGTTGATGCGTTCGACGGGTAACGTCGGTAAACCCAACGCGGAGCCAGAACAGGACTTTCTGCAGCGGTGGATGCTGCGTTTGTATCGGCCTTCGTTGCGCTTTGCTTTAGAGCATCGATGGGCGGCGGCGATCGTGGCGTTGGTTTTACTGGTGGCATCGGGGGTGGTATTTCCGTTCATCGGGCGGGAGTTTCTGCCTTATTTGGATGAGGGCACGATGATTGTGCAGTTTGAGAAACCATCATCGATCAGCCTCGAGGAGTCGCTGTTGTTGGAGGATCGCCTGCAAAGTGCCTTGATCCGAAATGTGCCCGATATCACGGGTATGGTTTCCCGGTTGGGGTCTGATGAGTTGCGGTTGGATCCGATGGGACTGAACGAGAGTGATGCCTTCCTGCTGACGCGACCACGAGACGAATGGGTGAGCAAGGACGTCGAGGATCTGCAGCAACAAATCAGAGCCGTTTTAGCGAACTTTCCGGGCATTAATTACGGCTTTACCCAACCGATCGACATGCGGGTTTCAGAGATGCTCACCGGCGTGCGGGCCGCCGTGGCGTTGAAACTGCGGGGCGACGACCTGACGGTGCTCGAGGCGAAGGCGCGGGAGATCGAGCGGGTAGTCGGTGACACCCCCGGCAGCGTGGATATCTTTCGCACGCCATTGGCCGGGCAGGGCTATCTTACCGTGCACATGAACCAAGGTGTGATGAGCAGTCTTGGGCTCACGGTGGAGGATGTGAATTCGCTTATCGCGAATGCGGTCGGCGGCACGACGGCAACGGAGATCATCGAGGGCAACCGGCGTATTCCGGTGGTGGTGCGCTATGCGGAAAATCTGCGCAACCAAGTCGAAAAACTGAGCGACCTGCAGCTGCGCACGCCAGCGGGTCGAATGGTGCGCCTCGGGGATGTGACGCAACTCGAGGTGAGCGATGGGCCGGTGCAGATTCAACGCGAAGGTGGTCGTCGCCAAGTCGTGTTGCAGACCAATGTGCAGGGCCGCGACGTGGTGAGTTTCGTGGCGGAATTGCAGGAACGGATCGAGTCCGAGGTGTCACTGCCGCCCGGATATTTCGTGGAATACGGGGGACAATTTGAGAATCAGCAGCGCGCTTCGGCCCGTCTGGCGCTCGTCGTTCCGGTGGCGTTGGGCCTGATCTTTCTGATCCTGTTTTTCACCTTCGGCAGTGTGCGACAAACGATGCTCATTCTGTTTAACGTGCCCTTGGCGATGATCGGGGGCGTGCTGATGTTGGCGTTGGTCGGGCTCTACCTTTCGGTGCCGGCCTCGGTGGGGTTCATTGCCTTGTTGGGCATCGCGGTGATGAACGGCGTGGTGATGGTGAACCACTTCAACGAGCTGCGTGAGCAGGGGGGCGATCTCCATACCGCAGCATTCGAAGGCGCGCAACGACGTCTGCGTCCGGTGCTCATGACGGCAATTCTTACGGTGCTGGGCTTGGTGCCACTGTTGTTGGCCACCGGGCCGGGGTCGGAAATTCAGAAACCGCTCGCCTGGGTGGTGGTCGGAGGAGTGTTCACCTCGACCGCGCTCACGCTCGTTTTGCTGCCCGTCTTCTATGTGTGGAGCGAAGGCGGATTCCGAAAGAAGACTACGGATTGACGACCGATGGGCAGATTTCTGGACATTCCTAAACTATAACGAAATGGAGTGCGGGCTGAAACCTCGCACGACGTCGGTCGTCACGGGGGGAGTCTGGGATGGCCGATCTCCCTGCCGCCGCATTTCCGGGGATCAGTGGTCGCAGGTGCAGGCGTATTCAGCGTTTTGGCACTCGGAACACACGATCATGTTGAGGTTGAAACGAGCGACGGCAGTTTTGGCAGTGGGGGTGGTTTTTATCTGCACGACAGTGGGAAAATCGTTGCCGGTGGGCAGGGCGCTGTCGGAGAGCAGGACGTTGCCGCGGCGGACAAAATTCAACGTGGTGGGAGCGGAACGACTACCGGCGGTGACAATGACCGTTTGCCCGGCCGGTGGGATGGGCTGGAGGTTATCGTCGACAAAGGTGATCTGCACCTGACGTTCGGCGGTGACGAAGAATTCCGCGTGAGGTTCGATGACGGTGAGAACCCGGCCGCCGTTGGGCCCGGCAACTTTTTTCTCATGAGCGATGGCGAGTGAGGCGATGCAGGTGAGAGCGAATAAGAACGAAGTGAGGGAGCGTTTCATATTAGTAGGTGACATTTTTGAGGTTGAGGTGAGAGAGAGTTTCATTGTGCCGCAGAGGCACCGTGCTTGAGGGCGTGCTCCGCGGCTCGACGGCCGAAGGCGAAGAAAACGAGCGGCGTGACGAGAAAATCGAGCAGGGTGGACGACACCAGACCACCGACGATCACGACGGCGACCGGGTGTAGGATTTCTTTGCCGGGTTGATCGGCGGCGAGCACGAATGGAATGAGTGCAATGCCGGCGGCGAGGGCGGTCATGAGCACAGGGACCATACGTTCAAGCGTGCCGCGCTCGACCATCGCCCGGGTGAATCCTTCGCCCTCGTGTTTCATGAGGTGCAGGTAATGCGAAATCATCATGATGCCGTTGCGAGCGGCGATGCCACCTACGGCGATGAATCCGACCAGCGTGGCGATACTGATGTTGTCGATCAGCAGCCACGTGAGCACGAGTCCACCGACCAAGGCCAACGGGATATTCAGCATGACCTGCAGGGCGAGGGACCAACTTTTAAAGTAACCGTAAAGGAGAAAGAGAATGACCACGAAAACGAGTGCGCTGAAAAGGAGGATGCGGTTGGTCGCATCGCGGCGGGCTTGGAATTCGCCTTCGTAGGTGATGAAATAGCCCTCGGGAAGGGCTACCTTCGCCCGGACTTCATCCTGTAGTCGGGTGACCAAGGCGCCGACGTCGCGAACAGTGGGTTTGATGGCGACGGTGAAACGTCGTTGGCTGTTTTCGCGGAAGATGACGTTGGGCCCGCGGGCTTCGCGCACGTCGGCCACCGAGGCGAGCGGGATGCGTTGGCCATTGGCGGTTTCAATGGGGAGTCGCGAAATCTGTTCGGCCGACTCGCGCCAGCTCGGAGGGAGTCGTAGCACCAGGTTGATGGCGCGTTGACCCTCGCGGAGTTCGGCGATCGTTTTGCCGCCGATGAGGGATCCGAGTTGTTCGTTGAGGGCGCCGGGAGTCACCCCGTAGGCGGTGGCACGCGGGCGATCAGCTTCGATGCGGAGTTGCGGGATGAAGGCTTGTTGGTCGAGTTTGGCGCTGGCAAAACCGGGGATGGATTGGGCGACGGCCTGCACTTCGGTGCCGAGTTGGCGAAGGGTATCGAGGTCGGGTCCGAAGACCTTGATGGCGACGGGGGCGGCGACGCCGCTGAGCATGTGGCCGATGCGATCGGCGAGGGGACCGCCGATGACGGAAAAGGTGCCCGGCACCGTTTTGAGCCGACGGTTGAGTTCGGCGATCACGTCCTCGCGGGGGCGGGCGGGACTGCCATCGATGGGGTCGCCGAAATCGACATCAAACTCGGCGGTGGATACGGGCACGACGTGGTCTCCGCGCTCGGCGCGGCCAAGGCGCCGTCCGACTTGGCGCACTTCCGGAACGGCGAGAATCTGAGCTTCGATGGCATCGGAAATGTGGTTCATTTCCTCCAGCGATGTGCCTGGGGCCGAGGTCACCGCGATGAGGGCGGTTTCTTCGCGAAACGCCGGCAGGAAGTCTTTCCCCATCTTCGGGTAGAGCGAAAACGCGGCGGTCAGGCCGGCGAGGATGAGGATGAGGATCGGCAAGGGATAGTTGAGCGCCAGACGCAGCGACGTGTGTCGGAGTAGATGTTTGAGTCCTCGCACGAGCAGGCTGTCGCGATGGACCGTTCCGGCGGCGGGATGCAACAACCACGAACACAGCACCGGGATGAGGGTGAGCGACACGACAAACGACGCTCCCATACTCAACATGGTGGCGATGGCGATCGGGGCAAACAGCCGACCCTCGACCCCGCTGAGTCCGAGCAAGGGCAGGAAGACGAGGATGATGCCGCCGAAACACGTTTTCCACATCCACGATGGCGTCGTCGACCACCATGCCGATGGCGACGGCGAGGCCACCGAGAGTCATGGAGTTTACGGTGATGTCGAAGGCCCGAAACATCAGCAGCGTAATGGCAAAACTCATGGGCATGGCCATGAGCGTGATGAAGGTCGTGCGGAAGTTGAGCAGGAAGAGAAACAGCACCACCACGACCATGATGGCCCCATCACGAATGGCCTCGGCGAGGTTGCCGATGGCGTGATCGATAAAGTCCTTTTGTTGGAAAAGCTGGAGGGTTTCGATGCCGGGGGGCAGGCCGGGGTGGAGTTCGGTGAGGGCGGCGGTGATCTCCGCGGTGAGAGCCCGGGTATCGAAACCGGGTGACTTTGTGATCGACATGATCACTCCGTAAGTCGGGCGGGACTCGGGGGCGCGACTCACGGTGGCGTCACCGCGCATGGGCTCGATGCCCCAGACCACTTGGGCCACATCACCGAGGGTGATCGAGCGGTCCCCCACCTGTTTGACGACGGTGCGGGCAATGTCATCGAGGTTGGTGGTCATGGCAAGGTTGCGAACCATGATCTCGGTCGGACCCCTTTCAATGAAGCCGCCGGTCGTGGTGGTCGCTGCGTGTGCAATGGCGGTTTCGAGTTCGGCGAAGGTGATATCGTTGGCCTGAAGGCGATAGGGGTCGGGTTGGACTTCGATTTGGCGCACGCCGCCACCCATGTTGAGAATTTCGGCGATGCCGGGAATGGCTTGCAGCCGACGCTTGATGGTCCAGTCGGCGAGCGTGCGAACTTCGGCGGGCGATAGGTAGTCGGGGTGCCCGGGGTCGTGGGTGGAGCGCACGCCGACGAGGAGAATCTCACCCATGAGGGACGCGACCGGAGTCATGAACGGTTGCACGTCGGGCGGGAGTTGTTCGCGGGCAGATTGCAGCCGTTCCTGCACGAGCACACGCGCATCATAGATGTCGGTGTCCCAATCGAACTCGGCGTAGATGAGGGACAATGCGACGTCGGAATTGGAGCGCAGACGGGTGAGCCCGTTGACCCCGAGCAGGGCGCTTTCGAGGGGTTGGGTGACCCGAGTTTCCACCTCTTCGGGAGCGAGGCCGGGCGATTCCGTGAGGATGATCACCGTGGGTTTGGTGAGGTCGGGCAGCACCTCGACCGGCAAGCGAAGCCCGGAGTCGAGGCCCCACGCCAGCAGCACCACCGCCAGGCCGAGCACGACGGCGCGGTGGGCGAGTGACCATTGAATGAGACGAGTGAGCATGACCGGATTAGCGCTGACGTGATTTCAGGAAAGAGACGCCCACCAACGCGAGGAACAGGACGGCGCTCAGAATTTTCCATGGGGTGCTGCCGTGGTGGTCGTGGGCGTCCTCGTGGGGGTGAGCAGCGGCATCGGAGGCGCCGCTGCTACGGGAGATTTCGGAGCCGTCGGCGTTGTGCTCGTGACCGTGAGCGGCATCGAGGGCTTCTTTGAGCGAGAGCGTGCCGCCGCCGGCGAACGCGAGGGAGTAGGCACCGCGGGTGACGACTTCGTCGAACGGCAGCAGGCCATTGAGAATTTCGACGCGGCGATCATTGGATTGGCCGGTCACGACGGGGGTTTTGACGAACGCGTGAGGCAGTTCGAAATCTTTGACGTAGACAAAGCGGTTGGCCGGAGTGCCCTGCAGCGCAGACCGGGGCACGCTGGTGACGTTGGCGCGCTGGGAAACCACAATGGAAAATTCGGCACGCATGCCAGGGCGGAGTTTGAGGTCGGCATTGTCGACGTGGAACGCCGCCTCCACCGTGCCGCTGACCGGGTCGGCGAGGGCCCCGAGATGTTCGAGGTCGGCGGTGAAACTTTCGCCGGCCACTGCGGTGACCGAGAGCATGGCGCGCTGACCGGATTTGAGTTGGCTGGCGAGTTGCTCGGGCACGCGGGCGAGGGCGTAGACTTCGGAGAGATCGATGATCTCGGCGAGCGTATCGTCGGGACTGACTGGTTGCCCGGGAACGACTTCGACCGCACTCACCAAGCCCGTGATGGGCGCATTGAGGGTGATGCGAGGCGGTGGATGGCCGACCTGTCGACTTTCAATCACGATGGCGGGCTGCCCTTTCTCCACGGCGTGGTCGATTTTAATGAAGACCTCGTGGGCGCTGCCGGGTATCCGACTGCTGATGACGGCTCGGTTGCCCGGATAAACTTCAATGCGACCGAGAGCAAAGACGGTCTCCGCGAAATCGCCGGGTTCGTTGACCTCGGTTGCGATGCGAAGATTTTGCACCCCGGCGGCGTCGAGCACGACGGTGTTCGCGCGACGGTCAGAGGAGTCGGAGGCGACCAATGGAGTCACCAATCCCAGGGCAAAAAACAGGGCGAGCGAAAAGGGTTTCATGGTGTCGGCAGTAAAGAAGTGGTGAGGGAATATTGGGAGGTCGTGAGCGCATCGATACGCACGGCGGCGGCGGCAAACTCAGCTTCCGCGTCGAGGATTCGGCGCCGGGTCGCCATGAGTTCCTGGCGCGTGAAGAGCACTTCGATCCATGCGATTTGGCCTTGGTGAAACGCGGCCGTGGTAATGGCATGCGCGTCGGCAATGGCTGGGAGCGCATCGCGACGCAGCGTTTGCACCGCACGGTGGGTCGCGGCCAAATCCTGCCAGGCGGTGGAAAACGAAGTGCGGAGTTGGTTTTCGATCACCCGAATGGACTGTTCGGCCTCACTCAGGTTTTCGCGCGCAGCCCGGATATTGCCCTGATTTTGATCGCGGGTGCCGATCGGCCAAGACAGGCCGGCGACGAAGGCGGCGTCGGAGCCATCGCTGAGGAAGCGAACTCCGCCACTGACGCTGAGATCGGGTTTGGTCTCGGCGCGTTCCACCTCCAGGGCGCTGCGGCGGGTGGTAATTTCGCCGCGCTGCAGTGCCAGTTTCGGATGGTTATCCAAGCGGGCGAGGAAATCGGCCGGATCCGGCAGCGTCTCCGGCAGATTAAACGCGTCCGTGATCACGAGATCGTCGGGGGACTCGCCCCACAAGGAAGCGAGGGTGGTGCGGGCGTTCTCCCATTGTGATTTCGCTCGGGAGGTCGCGACCTCGGCGGTGACCACGGCAGCGCGCGCGCGGGCAACTTCGGCCGGAGAGGCGGTGCCTGCACTTACTCGCGTTTCAGCGTCGGCCAGGGCTTCGCGGTTGAGTTGTTCCTCAGCCTGAGAGAGGTCAAACCGACGCGAGGCCGCCCAAGCGTCGACGAAGGCCTGAGCGGTTCGGGCGAGAAGCTGAGAGCGCCGCAGCGACCAGCTGTTAGATTCCAGTTCCGAGCGGGTGTTGGCGAGGGCGATACGTTGAGTGCGCTTTTCTCCGCTTTCGATGCGCTGGCTGGCCTGCAACGTAATTTCCAGTTCTTTGATGCCTTGGCGGGGGCCAGTGCCGGCGAAATTCTCCAACCCCAAGTCGAGGGAGGGAAGGGGCCGTGTGCCGGCTTGCTCTACCCGTGCTTCAGCAGCGCGTTGGCGATGGCCGAGGGCGGCGAGTTCTGGATTGCGGGCGGATACTCGCTCGAAGGCGTCCCAGAGCGAGAGGGGCTGGGTCGCGGGAGACTGCGCGAAGAGGGCTGGCTCCGCGCAATGGAGGAGGAGGCCGAACAGAAAAATGGGAGAGGGAACGATTGAAATTTTGACCATGGGTTAAGTGAAGTCGTGACTCCGCCGCCGAAGGCACGAAGTCGTGCACGGGCACAGCCGTGCGGTGATGAGACATTACTCGGTGACCGATCCGCGCAGGGATCGGTTAAGCCAAGGTCGAGGGAGCTCGGGACAGAGGTGCGGCTCTCCGCGTGAACTGCCAAGTCGGTGTCCACGCTAAGGGACGTTCCACGTATTCGCTGGGCAGGAGAGGCGGGGCGCTGTCACACGCCGAAATCGCGGCTAACCAGCAGT
>CAXBOL010000009.1:0-24219 GCA_963977295.1 uncultured Opitutaceae bacterium | reverse complement strand
AAGACCGTTTGTATTCGGCGTTCCGTGTCTTGAAGTGATTCCCATGATCGGACGAAAAGAGCACGATCGTGTTATCCGTCAGATCGAGACTCTCCAACGCATCCAACAGGCGCCCCAACGATTCATCCAAGCGTTTGATCATACCGCAGTAGCCCGGCCAATGCTTCACCGCCGTGCCCTCCCCCACCCGTAAATCGGGCGGCATTTTTGACGTCGAATAATTCGCCTCGTAGCCGCGGGGCGCGGGATAGTCATCCCGGGAATTCTGATGGTGAGGTTCAAGTTGGGAGATAAAGAGAAAGAAGGGCTGTTCCGTTTCACTCCGTTGATGCACGTGTCGAATCGCGGCGTCCGTCACGGCGTCGACCCGATAGCCCGGCAGACGATGTTCTTTGCCATCCTGATCCCAGAGTCGGGTGTCAAATGCGTCCGACACAAATTCGAGCAAATTGGCCCCCAGCCAGGTTTGATAGCCTCCCTGCAATTCCGGTGGCACCGCCCCGTGATACGCCGTGGAGGCAAGGTGCCATTTGCCGATGTAACCCGTGTGATACCCGGCATCGTTGAAGTAGTGGGCCAAGGTCGGCAGAGAAAGGTCCGGTTCGTAACCATTGCGCCAAACACCCGTCTGGGTGGCATATTTTCCGGTCTGCAAGCAGGCCCGGGCAGGAGCGCAAACCGGCTGACAGGTGAAACTCTTGGCCACATGTGTTCCCTCCTGCGCCATGCGATCGAAATTAGGCGTCAGCCCCAGTTCGCAACCGTGCACGCCGGTGGTGTCATGTCGTTGTTGATCCGTCAAAAAGACGATCACATTGGGCTGTCGGGAAGAAACCATAAGGAAGGAAAACTCGGATGGATACGTGGAGAAGCGCGACCGCAGGCAGGGACCGGATCACCAGGCCAATTTGGCTGGGAAAAACTCGGCGATCAGGTCTTCATAGTAGGGCCGGAGTTTATCCTGATCCGGCGCTTCGTGGCTCTTGGTGTAGAGGTCGTGTTCGTTGAACCGCAGCACCCACGGCAACATCGCCTTGTCATGCTCGTTTTCGAACTGGCGATAGGCGCCTTCCCGGTGCCACGGGTAAAAGCTGTGGTAGCGCAACATGGCCAGGCCTTCGGGTGGGAGGTAGTTTTTACAGACGTGATAAATGTATTCATCGTGTCCCCACGACATCTGCACCTCATCAAATCCGCACCCGGGTTCATAGACTCCGTTTTCGGTTTGATAGGCGGGGTTTTGGTAATCCGGATTCGCCGCGAAAAACTCAGGAAATACGTTTTTGTCGGAAAACGCACAACCGGTGGGAAACGTGTCGCCGACCACCGCCCATTGCGGTTCGCCCCAAAGACATAGCACCTTGCCCAAATCGTGCATCAATCCCGTTAGAATCATCCAGCGCGGATGGCCCGCAGCGCGAATTCCTTCGGCCGTTTGCAGTAAATGCTGGGCCTGCGACAGATCCGTATCGGGGTCCGAGTCATCGACGAGTTGATTCAAGTATTCCAACGCCTCCCACACTCCCATTTCCAGTCGGCTACGGCCTAAATACTCGGCTCGCTTGGCCTGACCAAATGCATGGGTCTGGTGCGTGTGATTGAGCCGGTAGAACTCGCGCACCGTGTCACGGGCGTTGGCTTCATAATCCCGAAACGCAGCCTTCGGTTTATCCGGGTCCGTGCCCACGGAAGGCTTGGTCGCACCGGCGGATGCGGGTTCCGGATAGCGTTCGACCAAAAAATCTTCCCATTCGTCGAGGCTTTCGAGAGGAGCATTTGAATACGGGGTGATTTTCGGGGTCATAACGGAAGAGGAGAGGAGGCAAAATATGCGATGACTGGGGACCCAAACCTCGTGCTCGACACGACCATGTCGGATCGAAGCTGGGGATAGTTTTGATCAAACGCTGCGCCCGAACCCGTTCATGTCACCGTCGTGCTCGTGGAAGCGTTACACTCTTGTTACCAAGCAGTCGCGAAAATGACTTCACGCCGGTGTCGCTTGAAAAATCGTGTCATTCGCCTCCGCCCCCTCTTCGATCTCCATCCGTCAACACCTCCATTTTACCCGCACCAATCGACCGCGATTGCCTCACTATTGCCGCAGATCAATGTAACGTTTCCATCAGTTAAGCTATTGTTTTAAAATTACTTAAATTGATCCTCTGCAAAACGTTTGGAACCCCGATCCCCGATCCCGGTCGGAAATTTTCATCCCCACAAGTTTAGGCTATTCCATCCACTCGTTACGCATCCTCTTGTTCCACCATGGCTCGTTCCAACAAAGCCAACATCCAAGCCATCGCCGACAAGGTCGGCGTTTCTAAAGCCACGGTAAGTCGTGCGCTGCGCAATCTTCCCGGACACAAGGCCGAGACCAAAGCCAAGATTCTCGCCGCCGCCAAATCCATGGGTTACGAGTCGCATCCAATTCTGTCGGCGGTGATGTCCAGTGTGCGCTTCAAGCGCACGTCACTGGATTCCCCCGTGATCGCAGAGATCCATTGTCAACCATGGGACTACGACCGCGAGGGCAACCCGGATTCGTTGCGGCGCAGTATTCATGCTCAGGCCGAAACCTTGGGTTATCGCGTGACGGAGTTCAGTTGGTATGAGCCCGGCATGAATCCGCGGCGACTGATCGACATCATCCGGGCTCGCGGCATTCGCGCCGTGATTTTCGAACACTTCATGGAGCGCAGGGTCGACTTGACCGGCCTCGATCTCAGCGACTTCGCCATGGTCTCGATCGGAGGTGCCTTACTGCACCCCAAGCTCCACCGGGTGGAGGTGAACCACTACGGGAATCTCATCAAAACGATCAAGGTCCTGCAGGCCAGGGGCTATCGGCGCTTCGGCGTCATTATTCCCAATATTTTTGAGCGCTCGTCCGACTTCAAACGCAGTGCTGCCTTACATTCGGACGACCTCAATATCGCGCCTGAAGACATCATTCCCCTGTTCCACCGGGATCAAGAAGACGACAGCGACAAGCTCAAAGCGTGGCTCGATCGCTACCAACCCGACTGCGTGCTGGGCGTGGGCAAAGACATTCCTCAAGAACTCCAAGCGCTCGGCTACCACTCTCCCCAAACTGGCGGATACGCCCACCTCGGCTGGCATTCCTCCTATCAGGGTTTTGCCGGCATGAATCCAAAATGGAATAGCGCGGGCAAGGTGGCGGTGAATCTCGTGGTGGATCAACTGACACGAAATGAACACGGCGTGCCCGCGGATCCGCTCTGGGTGCTCGTGGAAGGTGAATGGGTCGACGGCCAGAGCGTGCGCCCCGCCACGACCAAAAACCTAACGACATCTAAACCGTAGGAGCCGGGCGTGCCCGCGATGAGCGCGGTAACGTGGCAGGATGCACGGATTTCGCCCCTCTCAGGAAACCACGCTTGTGCTGTAGCCGGGCTCGGTGAGCCCGGTCCGATGAAAGACGTGGCCAGAAAGGTAGGGCGTGACCGCTGGGCGCGCCACGGAGAATTGGCATCGGAAGTCAAAATCTTCGGGGCAAACCCGGGGTCAATCATGGGACTAGCTCCGGGGTATCAGTCCCATCGCTAAGGTCGGCCGGGGAGGGGGGAAAGCGGTGAGGCAAATGCGGTCGGCCCAGCGGTCCGACCCTACCTCAAACACTGCCGCCAACCCCATTCCTTACCGAATGGAGGAGCCGGGCGTGCCCGCGATGAGCGCGGCAGCGTGGCAGGATGCACGGACGAACTCCCCCAATTATACGTTGTTCCGTAGGTTCCGTCGCGTAACGTTAGTGGCCTGTGCTGCGAAGCCTTGGCGAAGCAGTAAGCCACCTGTTAATCTGTGGTTAAAAAAACGTTATGAGCCGAATCCTACCGATAATCCGCGCCTACCACACTTTGCCGGCACGACTCCCTCCACCGCTCCAGCACGGCTCGCATTAGCGACGTCCGTTCCGGATACCGGCCAGACAGATCGGTGCTTTCAGTTTCATCCGTATCCAGATTGAAGAGACGAAAGGTCGCTCCGTCATCGTCGGAGTAAAGTTTCCAGTTGTTGTCGATCAACGAAACCTGCCCGACAAATTCAAACGAGATCGGATCCCCGCGGCGCTCCTCCCCGCGACGCAGGAGGGTCAGGGCATCTCGTCCGTCGATGGGCAGCACCGCGTCCTCATCGATCGCCCCGATCATGGCCAAAGCCGACGGCAGGAAGTCACTCGTTGTCATCGGCAACTGAGAGCTTCGCCCCCCGGTCAGCCCCGCCGGCCAGCTCACCAATCCCGGCACCCGCACCCCGCCCTCTAACAAGCTTCGTTTGCGTCCACTGAAATTGCCTGCCGATCCCGGTGCCGGTTCGGTGTCACTATGCGCAATACTTTCCGGTCCGTTATCCGACCCAAAAAACAGCACCGTGTTTTCCCATGCCCCGATGGCTTCCAGCTCCTCCCGCAACCGACCGATCTGCGCATCCATCGCCGTAATGGATCCGAAGTAATGTTGCTCAAATCCCGTGCGACCCGGATACAGTTTCGTAAACTCCGGCCCCGCCACCACCGGCATATGCGGCGCATGGAACCAAACCACCGCCAGAAACGGCCGACCCCGGGCGACCGCGTCCCGCATGAAAGGCAACGCCCGATCCATGATCAGTTTGGAATCGTCGCCCTGCAGGTTTTCCGTCGCGGCTTCATTCTCCGCCACCCAATAACTCGTGCCGTAGTCGACCCACTCGGCGGGATCGTCGTCCTCGCCACGGGGCGCCCAATAAGTATCCACCTCACGTGCCGGACGCTCCATCGGGTTCCAGGTTGGCACTTTGGATTCCGTCGAAAAACACACTTCGAATCCATTGTCCCAAGGGGGTGAATACACCCCGACGGCTTTATCCGTGCCCGCCCGCTTCCCATCCCGTTCCCCGCGCACCAACGTGCCCAAATGCCATTTGCCAAAATGTCCCGTGGCGTAACCTTGCGCCTGTAAAGCTTCGGCGATGCTGCGTTCCTCCGGTTCCAACCTTCCGTTATTGGCCCGGATCACCCCGAACCGATATCCGTTGCGCCCGGTGAGGGCACTGGCCCGGGTAGGCGAACATGACGGTGCTTGCGCATAAAACCGCGCCAACTTCACGCCGTCTTGAGCTAAGCGATCCAACGCCGGTGTCTGCACGATCGGATGACCGTTAAAGCCCACATCGCCCCAGCCCAAATCGTCCGCCAGAACAATGATTAGATTGGGTCGATCAGCGGCGCTCGCAACGCTTCCCATCACCAACATCGTTGCGACCATCAGACCCGCGACGCCGTTACGGATTCGCCGGTTCATTGCCGAATGGTCTCCACTTGCGCATAGCGCTCAATCACCGCCCGCAAATGTGAGCGCATTGCTTGCAGTTCCGAGGTTTGGCTCAAAACGCTCGTTTCCAGCGGATCTCGAGCGAGGTCAAACATGCGACCATCAGCATAGAGTTTGAAGCGGATCGTCCGGGCAAAGATTGCCACGTCATCCTCCTGCCCTTCCTTGGCATACCAGCAATAGGACCACTCGCGCTCGGTGGCACTTTCACCCTGTAGCACCGGCCAAAAACTCACGCCATCAATGACACGCTGGGCCCCGGGTGTATATCCGACCACGTCGTGAAACGTCGGCATCAGGTCAGAAAAATCAACCAGCACTTCCGACACCAAACCCTGCGGCACGACCGAGGGCATCGACACCACCAGGGGAACCCGCGTGCCCGCATCGGTGGGAGTGCTTTTGCCTCCTTGGATGAGGCGACCATCGATCATGCGCGAGGTGATTTCCTGATTCGTGCCGTTGTCGCCCATAAAAACGACCAACGTATTCTCCCGTAGTCCCAACGCATCCAACTTGTCCACGATGCGCCCCACCAGCTGATCCATGTAGGCCACCATATCCTTAAAATATCGTGGATCCTCTTCCCTCCATCCGGTGGCATTTTTAGAATCCGGCGTCGGCACAAAGGGGGCATGCGGCAACATCATCGGATAATACAGAAAGAAGGGACGCTCCGCGTTGTTTTCGATGAAGTTAAGCGCGAATGCGTTGATCACATCCGGCCCGTATTCCCCTCGCTCCCCCGGCAAAACTTCGCCGTTTTGAATCAACTCTCCCACATCGCCATAGCGCCAACTCTTCCGTTCCATCCACCACAGGCAGTATTCATCGAAACCATAATCGGGGATGGTGTTCCGGTCGCCACCGAGTTGCCACTTGCCCGCAATCCCCGTGCGATATCCGGCCGCGCGCAGGTCGTGCCCGAAGGTGATCTGAGCCGGGTCGAGATACCCAAACTTCACGTAGTTTCTTACGTTGTATTGACCGGTCAGCAGCTGCACACGCGTAGGCGTGCAGACGGGCTGAGAGTAACCGTGCATAAAGCGAATCCCTTCCCGCGCCAGTTGGTCGATTCGCGGCGTGGCGTAGTCGGCACTCCCATAACTCGAGACGCATTCGTAGCCGATGTCGTCTGCCATGATCAACACCACATTCGGTTTCGATCCCGGCACCGCGTGGAGGGGAACCGCGATCAGCAGCCAGCCGAGCAGCGCAACGCGCCCTCTCCGGATTGTCGGGAACAGTTTCATGATGGATCGAATCATTGGCGTTTTGAGTTGAGTTACTTACCGTCAGGATTTTCGGGCCCGCTCAAGTCCGGCGCAGAATGTTCATCGAAGGAAAATTGGTCTGCGGCGATCGGCCGTCGCACGCCGTCAGGGGTCGTGATTTCGAGTTCCAACAGACTGTAGCGATTGGCCTGAAAAAACTGCACTTCGATTCGGTGTTTCCCCGCGTTCAAGTTGGCAAATCCAGATGCCTCATGCGTGCCGTGTTTAAGGGGATCATCGATGACGACATTTCCGTCGATCAACAATCTGGCTCCATCCGCCGACTTGAGATGAAACCCGTAATTTCCCGCTTCTGCCAACGCGACGGAACCGAAAAACACCGCGCCGAAATCCTCCGGCCGCCGAATGAGTTGATCCAAGTCGATGTGACTCACTTTTCGCGTGTAAGTCGGCGTCAGACTCCGGAAATCCGGCAATACTTTCGGAGGCCCCTCATCGGTGTTCAATTCGTAGTAGTGTGCCAAAATCCCCGCCCCGGCCGGGATCTTTTGCAGTCGCAGATCCGACACCGCACTGGTCAATCCCGCTTGGGTAAACAACCGGGCCTTCACCACCGCTGATTCCGTCACCGTCATCTGGCCGTCAAACCGGGCGGAACGCGCCGTCGGCATCGAGCCATCCACAGTGTAGCGCACGATCCGAGCATCCTTTTGATATCGACTCTTCAGCTTGAGACTCCCCACAAACACCGCACTCTCCGTGCCCCAAAAATCGATCGGCTCGTTCGCCAGCTGGATCACGGTATCGACCGGCAAAGTCATGCCGGGGTATTTGTTATCCGCATACCCAACTTGGCCTTCGAATTCGAGCAACACCCCGTCCGCCGCGGTGAATGACTGGAGCACATCCAAATCAATTTCTACCAACTCCTGCGAATGGGGTGCAACCGTGCGGGCCATCCTACCGGGAGTCGGATGCACGTGGTGACTGTGCCTAAACTCGCCGGCGAAGGTCAGGGCCTGATCGGTCGCGTTGGTCAACGTCATAAAGACCGCCCCTTGTTTCATCGGAGTTCCCTGGTCCAGGATCACACTGGTCGTCACCTGCGCACTATTCTCCAGGGCCTTCATTCTCCCGAGCGATTCGACTCCCGTTACGTCGTGCGGCAGAATGCCGGCCAGATCGAGATTCGCAATCACGGGGCCGTCATCGGTCATTGTCACCCAAGCGAAGTGGTCAAACTCGCCGAAAGCCGGCCCCCTCATCTTACTCACTCCTCCCGTGGAGGCCAAAATGTAGTAGTTGGTGTCGTTTCGATCAAAGTGCACGTAACGATGATAATGCCCGGCGAACACGGTGTATTTTCGCCCCTGCAAAGCCCGCTCAATCCGACTGAAATTGCTCTCCTGCGGATAGGCCCAAAGCGGATGGTGGAGCGAAACGATGGTCCAACGCACATCGGGATTCTCCGCCATCACGCCATCAAAGTAATCGGCCTGTTCCTCGCTAATATACTGCTCCTTGCCGTCATTGGTGAAGAGTGTGACGAACAACACATTCTTATAGACAAAGGAATAGTGGGTGGGACCAAACCGCGCGTTCCATTCTTGCCTCATCATCTCCGGGGTTACGCGACCTTCGAGGGTCTTCATCTGGATGTCGTGATTTCCCGCCACGAAAAACAACGGCATCTTCAGGGGGGCGACCATCGTCATGATTTCGTCCCACTCCGCCGCATTTGTATCCGCGTTGGCCGAGGTGCCTTTGATGAAGTCACCCACACTCAACACGAACTCCGGCATCATCCAGTTGAGCTTCTTCACCGCATCCTCAAACACGCCCTCCCGCGGCCCCCCCGTGCGATCCGTGATGATGGCAAACTGGAAGTTGTTCGGATCGTTCTGAAACTCCAGGTTCGTCCACGGCTTCGCCTCCGTCGTCACATCGGCATGGAACACATCGTCGTGAGCCGTCAGCGGCATCGTCCCCGAAAAGGAGGCAGCAACGAGCAGGAGGCAAAAGGAGAGAGGGTTACACATCAGGGGCGAGAAATGCAGAGAAAGGAACCATGAACCCTCGACCACCTCAGCGGCGATCGCGAACAATCAATCCGCGGAAACGTTACACATTGCCTCGCCCTGCCCTCATCCCTTCAACAGTTACATCCGATACGATTGGAAACGCTTCCCCTCGCGAACCATCCTACCTTAGCCTCCCCTGTCCCTATGCCTACTCCTCTTGGTCACCCAACCGTCCCCCGAATCTTTCAATTAGGCCTGCTCGCCTGCACGATTTTCATCGGAATCTGCTCCGCCGCCCCCCGGCCCAACATCCTGTTGATCATGACGGACGACTTGGGCTTCTCCGACATCGGCCCCTACGGCGGTGAAATCGATACGCCCAACCTCGATCGCCTCGCCGCCGAAGGCCTTCGTTTTCGCGAATTCTACAATACCGCCAAGTGTTCCCAGACTCGCGCCACCATGCTATCCGGGCGCTACTTCCCTGAAGTCACGTTCACGGGCCAATATCGCAATTCCGTGACCCTTGGTGAAACTCTGCGCAGTGCGGGCTACAAGACGATGTTAAGCGGCAAGTGGCACCTCATCGGCGAGCCCACCGAACAAGGCTTCGATCGCTATTTTGGCCACCTCGCCGGTGCGGTGAATTTCTTCAACGGTGTCAGCAGCAAGGGGCAGGATACTTTCCGCCTCGATGGCCAACCCTACACCGTGCCGACCTCCGATTTCTACACCACCGATGCATTTACCAATTACGCCTTGAAGTTCCTCGAGGAAGAGGTGCCCGCCGGCTCTGACGATCCGTTCTTTCTCTACGTCGCCTACAATGCGCCTCACTACCCGCTCCACGCCAAAAAGGCCGACGTCGAAAAATACCTCGGCCGCTACGACATCGGCTGGGATGCCCTGCGTCAGCAACGCTACCAGCGCCAACTCGAACTCGGCATTATCCCCGCCGGAACCAAACTCTCCCAGCGCCCTCCCGAAGTTCCCGCCTGGGATTCCATCAGCCCCGAGCTCCGTCGCGAACACAACCTCACCATGGCGACTTACGCCGCCATGATTGACAGCGTTGACCAGAATATTGGCCGCCTTCTCGCCCGTCTCGAAGCCCGTGGCGACCTCGATAACACCATCATCATTTTCCTCAGCGACAATGGCGGATGCCCCTTCCAGCGCACTGAAACCGCCACCCGGGAAAATTTCCTCATGCCATGGGATGCCGACAGTTATTGGACTTACGACGAAGGCTGGGCCCACGCCAGCAACACCCCTTTTCGTTGGTATAAACAAAATCAACACGAGGGCGGCATCTCCACCCCCTTTATCGTGCACTGGCCCGCCGGCATGAAAGGCCAAGCGGGCCGCATCGTCGACGGCACCGGCCACCTCATCGACATTGCCCCCACCCTCTACGAGTTGGCCGGCGCGACTTATCCGACGACCTACGCCGGCACCCCAATTGAACCCCTGCGCGGACACTCCCTCACGCCCATTTTGCGTGGTGAGTCCGACGGCGAAGCACGTCAACTCTGGCAATTCTTTGCCAACAATCGCGCCTACCGTGATGGCGACTGGAAGATCTCATGGGAGAAACGCATCAAGCAGTGGGAGCTCTACAACATCGCGAAAGATCGTTCCGAAACCAATGATCTCGCGTCCGCCATGCCGGAAAAACTCGCGGCCATGATCGCCGCCTACGAAGCCATCGACGCCGACATCGCCGCCCACACCCAACCCGTAAAAGCCGCCGACGACAGCCTCGACAAAAGCGGCTAACCGCAATCCTTCCTTCCGAGCACTCCGCGCACGTCTCTGAATCGCATCGCTCCAGCTCAACTGAGGCCGGGGTCGCCGACCCCGGAACCCCGGACCCAAAGCCCCTTCACGACCGATAAACCACAAAGCCCCCGTCTCATCGTTCAGTGTCTTTCGTCGGTAACAAACCCCGCCTCTTAGTCCAAAAATATTCCGGGGCGTAACGGGAGTGCAGCCATTCGTGTACATTCGTGGTTAAAAAACAATCCTGCCTCAACGTGCCTTGGATCCGTGTGAATCTGTGTCAATCTGTGGTTCAAAATATCCCGCCCCTCCGTCCCCCGTCATCCCATGCCTCGCCAACTCCTCGCCCTAGCCGTCCTACTCATCTCCCTGGCTAGTGCCACCACCGCCACCGCGGCCACGCCGTCCCGACCCAACATCCTGTGGCTGAGCACCGAGGATATCAGCCCGCACGTGGGCTTCATGGGGGACCCCCACGCCATCACCCCCAACCTTGATCGCCTCGCCAACGAGGGTGTCGTCTTCTCTCGCACCTACACTTCCGCCGGCGTCTGCGCCCCCGTGCGCAGTGGCATCATCACGGGCATGTATCAAACCACGATCGGCACCCAGCACATGCGGAGCGGCGCCCGTCTACCGGCCGACATTCAACTCTTTCCCTCCTTTCTCCGCCGCGCCGGCTACTACACGTCCAACAACGACAAAGAGGACTACCAACTCCTCAAATCTGAACCCGCCCTCAAAACCGCGTGGGACGATTCCAGCACCAAGGCCCATTGGCGCAATCGGGCCAACCCCGATCAGCCCTTCTTCGCCGTCTTCAACTTCGGCGGCACCCATGAGAGCGGCATCGCCAACGATAAAAAATACGCCGAGGTCACGTCCGTGCTTACCCCAGATCAACGACAGGATCCGGCCGCACTCACGACCTACCCGCCTTACTATCCCGAAACGCCTAACGCGCGTGAGAACTGGAAACGCAATTACGAGCTGATCACCGCCATGGACATCTGGGCCGGTGAGCTCATCCAGCAACTCAAGGACGACGGGCTCTACGAAAATACCATCATCTTCTTTTGGTCCGACCACGGCATCGGCCTCCCTCGCGCCAAGCGCTGGCTCTATGAATCCGGCACGCACATCGCCCACGCCGTGCGGGTGCCCGCCGCGTATCGCCAACCCGATCAAATCACACCCGGCACCGTTGACCCGCAGCTCATCAGCTCGATCGACTTCGCGCCAACGGTCTTGAATCTCGCCGGTGTGCCTCTCCCGGCCCAGTTCCAAGGCCGCCCCTTCCTCGGCCCCAACCTTCCGCCCACCCGCGACTACATCTACGGCGCCCGGGACCGGATGGACGAACGCTACGACATCATCCGCATGGTGCGTGACTCACGCTTTCGCTACATTCGCAATTACGAGCCGCTCAAGACGTATTATCAATACATGAATACCCCCGAGGAGGGCACCACCATGGTGGACCTGCGGCGGCTCCATGACGCGGGGACCTTGAATCCCATCGCCGACGCCTATTTCGATCCCCGCAAACCGGTGGAGGAACTCTACGACGTTAGCGCCGATCCACACGAAATCCGCAACCTCGCCGCCGACCCGCACTACGCGTCGACCCTCGATCGCCTGCGGGAGGTTCACCTGCAATGGGTCCGCGACACCCGCGATACGGGACTCATCCCCGAACCGCTGCTGGACGAAGGCGAAGCCCGACTCGGAAATCGTTACAGTATCCTACGCCAGGCCGCCGATCCCGGATTCTCCGACCGACTCGCCGCCATTGCCGTCAAAGCGTCTTCCGGTCCCAGTGCCTTACCCGATCTGATCGCCGCCTTAAAAGATCCCCAGCCCGCCATCCGCTACTGGGGCGCCACCGGCATTGGGAACATTGGCGCTCCCGCCGCCAATTCAACTCAAGCCGTATTGATGGATTCCCTACGCGACGAAGCCGACGTCGTGAAAGTCGCTGCCGCCCGTGCGCTCTGCCTCCTGGGTCACCCCGAACCGGCCTTACCCGTGCTCACCCAAGTCCTGGCCGACGGCAAACAATGGAGCCGCCTTCACGCCGCGATTGTGCTGGACGAAATCGACGAACAAGCCCGCCCCGTCGTGGCCGAAATGCACGCCGCCCTCACCCCGCGCACAGACTTGCTGCAAAAGGGCAAATACGTCGTCCGCGTCCTCAATCGCGCGCTCAACCAACTAGAAGGCACCCGCCGACAAGTCGACTAGCGCGCAAGAGGAACAGGGTCGTGCGTCACCTAGTTTTCCTCTCCTGCAAAAATGTAGGAGCCGTGCTTGCACGCGATGAATACCTTGCCCCTCAGCAGGTAGGGCGTGACCGCCGGGCGCGCCGCAGGCTGACGGCCTTCCGCCCCCCACTCCACTGCAGCCTCAAAAGAGGTCGCTATGGCTTCCAGTTCGCTCCAATCGAATCTCCTCATCCCTAAGCCGATAAATCAGAATCCAGTCTGGTTCTAGGTGACAATCCCTTCGATCTTTCCAATTCCCCCTCAGGGGATGATCTTTGTAGGACTCAGGGAGTTCCTGACCTTGAAGAAGATAACCTAAAAGTTTTAAGATCTTATCTGGATCTTTGCCTTGTTTAACCTGCCTTTTGATATCTTTTTCGAATTGGGCAGTCTGCGTGACCCTCATGCATCAATCCAACTGGCTTTGAGGTCATCAATTGAGTCAAAGCTCTCAATCCCAATATCGTTGTCACTATCGGTTAATACTTTGGCTGTCAATGTATTCGGGACCCGCAGCTCGAGTGGAAACTCCCCTCTCAACGCGATCTGCCGATAAAGAAGCCGGACCGCATCTGTAGGACTCAATCCGATTTCCCGAAGAACGCCCTCTGACGCCTCTTTCGTCTCACGATCCATCCGCGCGTGGACTGTAGCAGTCTTAAACAAGCCCGATTGATGTAGCACGCCTGCAACACCAGTCAATCCCTTTGCATTGAGATAGGACCGCCAGTTGCCGTGCGACTCTTTGCAGGCGGTTTTCCCTCATAAGACTCCTACGAGGGACGCGCAGCCAGATTTCTGAGTCGGGAGCATGACACGTTTTATTCGGAGTCATCCAGCCGGATCGAGGATGTTTTACCCCGCCTGCCTGCTCCCCATGTGTTCAGCCTTCGGCACTTTCGGGTAATCCACTAATCATGAATCATCGGACTGATCCTATTTTGGCCCTCTGCCTTGAATCAGAATAGGACCGCACCAAGCTGACTTTAGACCAGTAGTGCGGCCCCATACAATTGATCTAATTGACCGCGCTACGCTGCCTCTTGTTCACGAGGGTCGGGGTATAAAACCCCTCCTACATTGGGCGCACCAGGCGTCTCGCGATTTAGACCAAAAACCGCAATTCGTCACAGAGGTCATAGAGGCAAACCGGAGTTGCACAGAGGTTAAGTCATGAAACCGAGGAGAGTAAATCTTCACCCAGAAGGGAGAGCCCCGCACCCAAAGATCTATTTCGTAAACATGACTTGGTGAACTCCGGGCCAACCTCCGTGATCTCAGTGACCCACCTCAACTGCGAAATTAGGTTCAGTGCCGCCACCGCCTCAGCATCTTATCGCCAAACCTGTGGCAACGCTGCCAAATCGGCTTCCTGGAAGTGCTCCCATTGCCGATATTCTTCGATCAACTCTCGCACTTTTTCAGGATACTGCAGGGCTAGGTTTTCGCTCTCCGAAATGTTCATATCAAGGTTCGCCAGAAAGACCTGATCCTTCACCGGATCGAGCGGATAGCTGTTCGAATCGTCCCGCGGATTGAACAACAATTTCCACGCGCCTTTGCGCACCAACCATCGGTCGTTCATCCGCCAATACATGACGTCGCGCAGTGGTTCGTCCCGGGTAAACATCGGCCGCAAACTCGTGCCTTCAACGCTCGCGGGCACGTTGGTCAACCCACACAGATCGGCCAAAGTGGGAAACAGATCCATCTGCATCGCCGCGCTTTCGATGACTTTCCCCGACGGCACCCCGGGTCCGGCCATGATCGCAGGCACGCGAATCCCTGCCTCAAAAAGTCCGAACTTCGCCCCGCGCATCGGCCCCGCCCAGCCGCCTCCGCCAAAGGTGCGCTCTTCACACGAATGACCGTGATCGGAAAGGAACACGAAGATCGTGTTGTCCAGTTCTCCATAGGCATCGAGTTCCGCGATAAGCCGTCCGATTTGCTCATCAATGGTGGAAACCGCTGCCGCGTAATCACGTCGTGGCATCGGCAAATTCGCGTAATAGTCGTGCCACTTCTTCAGCCCTTGCAGCGGGTAGTGGGGCAGGTTGAGCGCGAAATAGATAAAGAAGGGCTGGTCGCGATTCGCAGCCACAAACCCACGCGCCCGGTCCACCATCATCGCGGGGAAATAGTGCCCGTTTTCGTAAATCTCAGTGCCGTTTTCCCACAGGTCATGGCGGTTCGGCGGCACCCAATAAAAGAAGTGAGAGTAGTTATCGATGCAGCCTTGGTAGTGGCCAAACGAGTAATCAAACCCTTGGTCGTCCGGGCGCAGCGGCGCATGGTCACCCAAGTGCCACTTGCCCACGTGCGCCGTGCGGTAGCCGGCCTCTTTGAACATTTCCGCCATCGTCACTTGATCGGGCGGCAAGCCCCGATGCTCCCGACCTTGAGGCGCGTTGTGCTCCAGCCCAGCGCCTTGAGGAGTCTTGCCCGTGAGCAGCGAGGCTCGCGATGGCGAACACACTGCCGACCCGGTGTAAAACTGCGTGAACCTCACGCCACGACGCGCCAGTGCATCGAGGTTTGGTGTGTGCAAATCTTTCGCCCCGTAGACGCCCAGATCCAACGACCCTTGATCGTCCGACATGATAACGACCACATTAGGTCGGGCAGCGAAACCCGTGCTCGCCAACGCAGCCAAAACAACGACCAACCGCCACACGGCTGAGAAAAAACTAGGGGCATTACTCATAATTCATTGATAGGACTCGGCGAAACCACGCTGACGCGAGGTCGTCTCGCCCCCCCGTCATGGTCGACTGCCACGCTGCTTGCTACCCATCGCCCGTGGAACAGTTGCATCACGATCACGCCATCAATCCCACCGCAAAACGACTACAGCTCCCGGATCCTGATTTCCTTAAACCAAAGCCGATCACCATGGTCTTGCAGAATGATCTGCCCCGGGCCTGTCGGCGCAAAAGTTTGCAGTTCGCGGTATTTGCTCTGCGCCACGAGCGCTTTCCACTCCGCCGAGGCGGTGTCCGCGCTCACCACCAAATTCCCGTTCAGCCAATGTTCAATTTTGCTGCCCCGCACCACCAACCGGGAATGATTCCAATTCATCGCCGCCCGGGCCGAGAGGTGCTCACTGCCTTTCAGATCGTAAAGATCCCCCGCCCGATGCGTCTCAATCTTACCTTCTTCATGCGCCGCGTCATCGAGCAACTGATACTCCAAACCCGTGTGCCACGGTTTGTCATACTTCGCCGCTTCCTGAACTTTGTAGAAAATTCCGCCGTTGGCCCCGGCCGACGCCTTCCAGTCAAACTCCAGCTCGTAGTTGGTGTAACCGCGCGTCGTGATCACGAGATCTTCTTTGGCCCGAAGATCGGGTGACTCCTGACGGGAGGCGAGGGTCAACACCTTGCCCACCACATGCCATCGTTCGGGTCGATCTCCGGCTTGATTGTAGAGGTGATAACGCTCCATCGCGTTCGGCTCGCCATTAAAAAGCGACGTCCACCCCGCGGCCGCTGCGGTCGGTTTTTTGGCGGCCTCCGATTGCGCGATCCACTTCACTTCGTTGGTTAAATTTCCGTCCACATCATGATGTTGAATCAGTGCTTGCACCGTGCCGTCGGTTGGCTCCACCGCGACGCGCAGATAACCGCCGTCGATGCGTAAGAAGGTCTGCTCCGCGGTGCGCTCCGACTCCTTCCATCCGCCCGCATGCGAATCCGATCCAGGACCGCACCCAAACTCGCGAATGCCTCGATTGGCGTCATAGGAGGCATACTGCCAATGGCGGTCTCCACAGATCACGAAGGCGTCGTCCTGGGTCGCCAGGAAGTTTCGGATCTCCTCACTTTCGTGATGAAACCCTTCGTTGGCGTGATTGTCATTTTTCTTCGGACGATCCGGTCCCAAAATCGGCGTGGGGCTGATCAGGACGCGAAACGTCGCATCAGACTCCGCGAACGTCTGGAAGAACCAGGCTTTCTGCTCGGCGCCCCAGATGGATTTGTTCGGACCATCCGGCATGTCGTTGGGGCTGCGGAATTCCCGTCCCTCCATCAGCCAGATTTGGAGATGTTTGCCCCAGCGCACCGTGCGATAGGGTCTCGCCCCCGTCGGGGTTTGCTCTTTGAAAATCGCCAGTCCTTCGTCCCACGTCAGGTCACCGTAAACGTCCCCTGGCCACGCATCATTTTTGAGAATATCGTGATCGTCCTTTTGAAAATAAACCGGCGTCTTGGCGTAAAACTCCTTCTGAAAGGGTAACGCAAAAATTCGATTCCACTTGTAGCGGGCGAGCTCCGCGCTCTTGGCCCAAGGGCCAGGTTTGTCATAATACTCGACGTCACCAGCATGGACCATGAAGTCGGGCTGCTGCGCCGCCATCGAAGGGTAGATTTTGTGCCCATTGGCCAAATCATCGCGCCGAATGAAGTCGTGACAGGTGACGACCGTGAAGCTCACCGCCGCGTCATCCACCTCGGACGGTGCGGTCTTGAATCGACCATGATACCCCACCACGGGTCCCGGCAATGAAGCCGAACGCACCTGTGCTTCCACTTCGTAGGTCTGATTTGGCGCCAAATCGTGCAACGCAAACTGCAACGTATAATCACCGTCTTCCCGCGCAGGCTGCCAAGGAGTCCAGATCTTCTTATCGAGCTGGGCGGGCGGGTAGTAAACCAACCGCACCTCGCCGTCCGTCCCCGGGAGATTGAAGCGCATATCGGTCAATTTGAGCCCCGCCGGCAGGGCTTCATCCTCCGGTTTGAACGCCACGCCATCGGTGCGGTAATCGGCGTTGGTGGTCACCCGCGTCCACACGATTGCGGACGTCGCAGTGACTTCGCCAATCTTCAGACCGTTACCTAAAGCCACGCCGAAGGCCGACGGCGACAGCACGATCAGGGTGAAGACGATCGATAGGAGAGAACGCAATTTCATAGGGGCGGCAGCAAGGGGTGAAAAAGGGGAAACCAACTCCGACTTGATGACCTCAACCGGAGTAGCGCAAGGGGTTTGGAACCCTTGATCCAATCTCACTCTTGTTTACGGCGTGGCGCATTTGCCACGATACCCACGCGTAACTGTTCCACGCTCACTGGATTGTCGAAGACGCACTCGTGCGCCGAGCTTCCGTGGCTGGTCGATCCCAGTCGCCTTTGCTGCCATTACGATCACGCCGATGAAACTGATTATCTCGCAATCTTTTCTCGAGTTCGCCCTCGGTCGCCACCATGCAAACTAGGGCAAATCTTCCCGTGCTCGCGACCAGCGGCATTGGCGGAGCCGCCTAAACACTCCCTTCTTCCCCCCATTTTTGTTACCCCATGGGCACTTTTCTTTCGTTCCTGTTCTTCACTGCATTCGTCGGCGTGGTCACGTATTACCGCACGCACAACGAAAACCTTAAAAGCTCCCAAGGTTACTTCTTGGGCGGCAACAGCCTCAACGGCTGGGTCATCGCCGGCTCCCTCCTCCTGACCAACCTCAGTGCGGCCAACATCACCGGCATGACCGCGCAGGTCTACGGCTCCAACCTCGCTCCCATCGCCTGGACGGTCACGGTGATCCCCCCACTGCTGTTTTTCGCCGGGGTGTTGTTACCGACATTCTTGCGCCGCGGCTTCGCCACCGTGCCGGAATTTCTGGAACAACGTTATGGATCGAGCACCCGACGGCTCGTCACCGCGCTGTTCCTTTTCTGCTACATCTTTGGCGGCATGCCAGTCGCCCTCTACGGCGGAGCGATCGCGATCATGAACCTGTTCAACGTGCCCACCCTGTTGGGCGTCGATGAAAAGACCTGCGTGTGGATTCTCGTGGGCCTGCTCGGCGTAATCGGCGGCACTTATGCGTTGTTCGGCGGCCTCAAGGGGGTGGCCATTTCCGATACGCTCAACGGCATCGGACTCCTCACCGGCGGCGTGCTGGTCTTCCTCTTCGGGGTAACGGCCATCGGCCACGGCAGTTTTTTCTCCGGCGCGAAAACCATGTTCACCACCGAAACCCAAAAACTCGACGCGATTGGAAGCCAGACGGACCTGATTCCCTTTGCGGTCCTGTTTACCGGCATGGTGCTGCACAACTCATTCTACTGGTGCACCAATCAGTTCATCGTGCAGCGGTGTTTCGGCGCCCGGAGTTTAGCCGAGGGACAGAAAGGCGTGATCATCGCCGGCTATTTCAAAATCCTGAACGTCTTCTACATCGCGATCCCTGGCGTCATCGCCTACCACCTCTACGGTGGCGGCGCGTTCGAGAACAACGACTGGGTCTACCCCACCCTCGTGCGCGACATCATGCCTGGCGTGTTCGTGGGCTTCTTTGCCGCCGTGATTTTTGGCGCCGTGCTCAGCACCTACAACAGTGTGCTCAACAGCTCGGTCACGCTCTTTGCCATCGATATTTACAAACCGATTTGGGGCAAAACGCTCTCCGACGAAACCATCATCCGGCGCAGCAAATGGGTCGGCAGTGGGTTGGTCATCGTCACCATGTTCATCGCGCCTATGATCATGCAGTTTCAGGGCGGCATCTTCCTCTACATGGTCAAGGCGGAGGTGCTTTTCGGGGCCCCGATTTTCCTCACCTTGCTGGTCGGGTATTTCTCCAAAACCGTATCCGCCAAGGCAGCCAATATCACCCTCGTCTCCTACTTGGTGCTGCTTTCGCTCTCCCAATTCGCGTTTCCCGTGGAGCTCCACTATCTCCATCTCCTGGCTGCGCTATTCATCGTGCATGTCGTGATGCTGTTCGGCCTTTCCAAAGTGTTTCCGCTGGATCGCCCCATCGAGCCCACCACCCCGGACTCCGTCATCGACCTGACCCCATGGAAACACTTCAAGCTGGTGGGCGGGCTTTCGGTGGTTTTCATGATTGCTACTTACGTCATCTTCTCACCTTGGGGATTGGTCAAAGAGGTCGCGGAAAAACACATCGACTATGGCTACATCGTCGGCGGGTTAATCATCGCCACCCTCGTGTTCCTGGTCCCCCTGCGCATCGCCCGACGCGATCGGGCCGCAAGGTGATCTTTCGTCGGAGCATCTTTCTTAAAACCATCGCCGAAAAAATCCCCCGCTTTGGAATCGGTTTTAGCCGCTGTAGCCGGGGGTGGCGCCCCCATACGCGCTAACTTAAAAGTGGACTCCGGACGAAAGTGCGTATTGCCGGGAAATACATTGGCGTGCGGTTTGGGTTGTAGCCGGGGTCGCTGACCCCGGTGTGAGCCGTCAGCCTGCTCCGGGGTCATCGACCCCGGCTACAACGGCCGTTTTTTAGGCCGAACGACGGAAATTCAGGCACCTGCTCCCCGGGAATGGTTAACCCGAGTTCCTTGGTAGGGCGTGAACTCGGTGCAAACCTCCGCGACTTCAGTGACTCACTGCAAATACGAGAACTAGAATTATTCCGTAAACGCCGGTCGCAAACGCTTCATCAACCGCGCTACGACCTGCGGATTTTCGGCGGCAACGTCACGCAGGCTAAGCGGATCATTTTTGAGATCCGTCAATTCCCGTACCGGGTTTCCGTCCTTATCATCCGGATACACCGTCAGACGCCAACGCTCGTTGCGCACGGTTCGCCAGTCTTTCCAAAATCCAAGGGCAGGTTTGGCGCTCTTGGCCGCGGGATCACTCAACTGCGGCATCAAGCTTCGACCATCGAGGCCTCCAGGAGAAGGGAGTCCGCACAACTCCAACAGGGTCGGATAAATATCCACGGTTTCGACCACCGAGTCAGACTGTGCTCCCGGTGCCTTCAGACCCGGCATCCGAATCATCAAGGGAGACTTCAGTGCTTTTTCGTAGAGCGTGTGTTTGGCCCAGATCCCATGTTCGCCCAACAGGAAGCCGTGATCACTCCACACCACTACAATGGTGTTGTCGGCGAGATTAAGTGCGTCCAACTGCGCCATGACTCGACCGACTTGTTCGTCCATGTAACTGATCGAGCCGGCATACGCGCGTCGCAGCTCCGTCCCCAATCCCCCAGTTTCGAACGGATCCCGTCCAACTCCCCGCTATCGTGCCAGCCGGGTCGGGCCTGGGCGTTGGCTTCAATCGTCGGAGCCGGAAAATCGGCCGGATCATGCATGTCCAACCACTTGCGAGGCGCCGCGAAGGGCAGGTGCGGTTTGAAGAAACCGACCGCAAAAAACCACGGTTCCTCGGATTTCGACAAGGTCTGCAGTTGGGCGATCGCATTGTCAGCCACCCACGCATCCGGGTAGGCGTGATCTGATTCATCGACCGCTTCCCACGGCGGGGTCACGCCTCGCTCGCGCGGTTTGCCATTGGCGTAACCGTGCATCATCGCCAACGACGTTTTCCACGGCGAATCCGGAATCCAACTACGGTCCCACGCGCCCGGCAGTTCTTCGGGCGGCGCGTTCCAATCTCCCCCGGTCAATCCTCCCGGATAGTGCGTGATCTTGCCCAACGAATAGGTGCGGTAACCATGTTGGCGCCACCAAGCCGGCAGGCTGCGATCGCCCCACTCCGCGTGAGTCTCCTTGATCGCATTGTTACTCACCTGCGCCTTCACATCGGGATATTGCCCCCGCAGCAACGCACAACGCGATGCCCCGCAGGTCGGCACTTGCACGTAATGGTGCGTGAACAACCGCGACGACCGGGCGAGTCGATCAAGGTGCGGCGTCTGAGCATGCTCAACGCCCAGCACCCCGAGATCGTTCCGGAGATCATCGATGGCGATAAACAATACATTGGGTCGGTCCGCCGCACTGAGGCAGCCGAGACAGGTCGCCCATAAAATGAGGCCTAAAATTTGCCGGGGTAACTGCATAAAGGTTGAGGGTTATTACTTCGGTTCGACGACACGTAAAGCACATCTATTTTTCGATACCAACGTCCTTTGAGAATTAGACTTGGGCGTCGGTGGTATCTAGGCAGGGAGGGACCGCTGCGGTGCAAAGGTGCTGGAGATCGTTCAGACTTCTAGGCTGAGGGCGTAGTGCGGTGCTTAAGCCCGCGCTCCTTTATCGAGCCAACCGGCCAGTGTGGTCCCGCGAGGCGGGATCCCCACTACCTCCTCCTTCGCGTCCCTCCCCCTGTGTCCAAATATTTCAAGCTCTTGGGACTTAGTATTCAAAATGTCATCGCCGAGCCGCCGAACAAAGCCGGATTTGCCCGCCAAAGTGCACCCTGATTTCTCATCCATGGGCGCACGCGTCTGGTCATGATGAAGTGAACTCGGTTTCCTCCGTTCCCTCCGATTAAAAGCTCCGTGGTGAGGTGCCGAAACTCGACTAAAGCGCCCTTCGGAAGGAGAATGAGGAGGCCCTCCGGCAGCGTCTTGGTTAGCCCGGTGATCCGATCAGGCCGAAAACACCGGAAACTCCCACCCTTCGCGATACTCTCGCTTAATGAGCGCGTCCGCCTCAGGCACACCGACGACTTGGAGGTTTTTTGAATCCCACTCAATGGTCCGGCCCAATCGAATCGCCAGATTACCCAGCAGCACCACTTCGGTCAGCCGCGAGGCATACTCGAAATTGGCCCCCGGCTGCGTGCCGTTTTGAATGGCCTCGACCCACTCCTTGATCGGTCCACCTTTCACTCGCGGATACTTTGGCGCCGGACGTTTAAATGCCTGCATGGCCGCCTCGGGAATCAATCGTAGCGTCTCGCAATAGCCGCTTGGCGAATAGATCGTGCCCTTCGTGCCGTGCACCAATTGGCCAAATTGTTCATGAAGCGCTGCATCTGCTCCCAGTTCCGTCGGCCGCACGGGTTTGAGGCCTCCATCCGACCACAAAAACTCCACCGGTTTAATCTTCTTCCCCGCCCGATTCCGACTGAAACTGTAACGCAGCACCGAGCTGGCCGGGGCCGACAACTCCGTGAAATCCGTGACTGCTTCGACCGCCACCGAATCCGGAATCCCAAGATCGAGGGCCCAAAACGCCGCGTCGAACAAGTGACAACCAATATCACCCAACGCACCGCATCCGTAGTCCCACGACGCCCGCCATTTTTTGGGGTGGAGTCCGTCGCTAAAGGGACGCTCCGGCGTCACGGTGCCTTGCCACATGTCCCAGTTCACTCCCGCCGGCTTTTCACTGGCCGGGAACACCACCTCGGGGCCCTGGGGCCAGATCGGTCGGTTGGTCCAATAACGCACTTGCGTCACATCTCCGATCGCGCCGGCCTCAATCCATTCCCGCAGCAGCCGCATACCTTGATAGGTGTGCCCCTGAATCCCCATCTGGGTCACCACGCCGTAGTGTCGCGATGCCAACAACAATTGCCGCGCTTCCCAGATCGAATTGCTGAGGGGTTTCTGTGAAAAAACGTGCTTCCCCATGCCCATCGCCATCATGAGCGCCGGGTAGTGCGTGTGGTCGGGCGTCGTAACCGTCACCGCATCAATTTGGGATCCCATCTGCTCCAACATCGTGCGGTAATCGGTAAACAACGGCACGCCAGGAAAGTTCGCTACGGTCTTGGCCGCATCGCCTTCCAAATCGATGTCACACAACGCCACAATGTTCGCGTGCGTGCTCAGATCGGCAACGTCCCCTTTGCCTTTTCCACCCACCCCGATGCAGGCCACATTCAGTTTTTTCGCCGGCGAATCACTCTGCTGCGCGCGGATAAAATTGGGCAGGGCCATCGCGCTGGCGGCGACGGCGGAGGTCTTCATGAAGTTGCGCCGAGAAGAGACATTCGACTCACCAGCAGGGGATGGATTTGGGGTCATGCGCCAAGGGATAGGATCAAAAGTCGAAATTTGAAAACGACAACCCGACGTAACTGTTCCACCGCACCAAGAGACCGAGTTCGAAGCCCCGCCTGATACCAACGTCTCTAGGCAATAGACGCACCAAAGGAGCGAAGGCGCAGAGAAGTGAAACAAGTGAAACCACTACTTGGCATTGCGTGCTCATCGGCTGGGCGACTTTGCGTTAAAACTGGTCTATTTTGATCAGGATGTTGGTATGCGGCCCGGCCAATAAACAATTCGGCCGCCCCGAAAACCAGGACGGCCGAACCCTTATTACCTATGCAGAACTCTGCTTAAAATCGGACGAATACTAAAAGGTGTAGGCCAGACTCACCGAGTAGATCTTACCCTCAAACTCGAAGTTCTGGTATCGCTGCACCGTATCATAATACTTGTAGGACTGTTCATCCGTTAGATTCAGCGCGTCGAACGAAACGCGCCAGTTTTTGCCAAAGCGGTAGCGCACGGAGAGGTCCAGTCGTCCACTCCCTTCACCATAGAGCGCATTGGCGCCGTCGGGATCGTTGGCGGAATGGATGAGATACTCGTTGCGGAAATTGTAAGCCAGTCGAGTGGAGAATTTCCCCTGCTCGTAATAAAGCACCACGTTGGCCGTGTCCCTCGAGGCCCCAGGGAAGGAGTAAGAAAAGCCGAAGGCATCGGTGAACTCCGAATCGGTGTAGGTGTAGTTTACGGAACCTCCAAAGTTGTCGAGCGGCGCAGGCAGGAACGTGAAGGGCGTCTGCAGATTGAGTTCAAATCCGTAGATGGTGGCCGCGCCGCCATTACGAGAGCTTCTTACCGTGTAAGCCTGCGAAGCCACCCCTTGATCCGGGAACGCCAGAGTCTCCGTAGTGGTGGT
>CAXBOL010000008.1:0-24451 GCA_963977295.1 uncultured Opitutaceae bacterium | reverse complement strand
ACGGCGCAGCAGCTACGCGCTTTGCTCCGACGGCACCGTCGCCGCTTGGGGCGAAAATTCCTCCGGCCATCTCGGCGACAACTCCACCACGCAGCGCACCGTGCCCGTGGCCGTCAACACCACCAGTGGCACCAGCGCCCTCTTCGGCAAAACCGTGACGAGCATAGCCGCCGGCTCGCAGCACGTGCTCGCGCTCTGCTCCGATGGCACCATCGTTTCCTGGGGCACCGGCGGCGCTGGTCAGCTCGGTAATAATTCGGCCTCGAATCGTCTGGTTCCCGTGCTCGTCAACACCACCAGCGGCACCAGTGCTCTCTTTGGCAAAACCGTGATTGAGATCGCAGGAGGCTCCGATCACAGCGTGGCTTTGTGTTCCGACGGCACCGTTGTCGCGTGGGGTTCCAATTCCTTCGGGCAACTCGGCGACGATTCCACCACCTCTCGCAATGCACCCGTGGTCGTCAACGCCGTCTCCGGCACCAGCGCCCTCTTCGGTCAAACCGTCGTGGCCGTCGCCGCGGGCGAACGTCACAGCCTGGCGCTCTGCGCCGATGGTTCGGTCGCCGCTTGGGGCCGCAACAACCTCGGTCAGCTCGGTGACAACTCGACCACCGAGCACCACGTGCCGGTCGCCGTCGATGGCCTCACCAACGCCGTCGCGCTGGCGGCGGGTGACAATCAAACCCTCGCCCTCACCGCCACCGGCGCCCTCGTCGCGTGGGGTGAAAACGTGTATGGACAAATTGGCGACAATACCACCGACTCCCCGCGCACCGAGCCTACGCCGGTCAACGTCGCTGCTGACGTCAGCGCTTTGTATTTCCAGCCAATCTCCCGTCTCGCCGGATCCGGTTCCTCCGCCGATCACTTCATGGTGATCCATGCGCCGGTGCCTATGCCTGCCCCTGAAATTTCCGTGGAGCAGCCGACCGACACTGCATTGACCTCAGGAGCAACGCGTGACTTCGGCGCACTCGACGCGGGTCAGACGACGTCGCTCACTTTCAATATCCGCAACAGTGGCAACCGGACACTCGACGGCATTGCCCTCACTATCGAAGGCTCGGATGCCGACCAATTCAGTATCACGAACCCGCCCCAGACAACCGTCGCAGTCGATGGAACGACATCCTTTACCGTGCAATTCACCACGACCCGTGGTGGAGCGATGAGCGCCAGCCTACGTGTCGCCAGCAACGACGCTGACGAAAACCCGTTCAATATCAACCTCACCGGAAGCGCTAGCTATGCCGTCACGGCCAACTACGCAACGGGCAACGAGACCCCTTTTACCGTCGCCAGCCTCAATGCCTCCGGCAGTTCGGTGAGCTTTGCACTCAACTACGCACCCAGTCCGGGCACCACGCTCAACGTGGTCAACAATACCGGCATCGACTTCATCCAAAGCGAGTTCACCAACCTAGCCAATGATGCTCCGATTGACCTTACCTACGACGGTGTCACCTACCCTTTCACCGCGTGGTATTACGGTGGAACGGGCAATGACCTGGTGCTTCTCTGGCGTCACACCGGTCTTGCTTCGTGGGGGCAAAATAACTTCGGCCAATTGGGCGACAACTCCAATCTCTCCCGCTCCGTCCCCGTTCAAGTCGATCGCAGTGGCGTCCTCTACGGTAAGACCGTCGTGCAGGTCGTGCGCGGCGCCTATCATGCCGTCGCCCTCTGCTCCGATGGCACTGTCGCTGCGTGGGGACTCAATCAATACGGCAAGCTCGGCATCAACGTGCCTGAATCCACCAAGTCTTCCTCCTCCGTACCCGTGCTGGTTGACACGACCAACGGCAGTGCGCTTTTCGGCAAGACCGTGATTGCGATCGCCGGGGGTGAACACCACACACTTGCCCTCTGTTCCGATGGCACCGTCGCCTCGTGGGGTTACGGCAACTCCGGGCGCCTCGGCCAAGGCTCCCTCACCGATGGCATTCGTCCTGTCGTTGTGGATACCACCAGCGGCAGCGCGCTCTTCGGCAAAAAAGTCGTCGCAATAGCAGCAGGCGGTTCGTTCAGCCTCGCACTCTGCGCCGACGGCACGCTCGCCGCGTGGGGTGACAACTCCAGCGGCCAGCTCGGCGATAACACCACCACTCGTCGCACTATTCCATTCCCGGTTGACAACGCCGGTCCTTTGTCCGGGAAGACGGTCAAAAGCATCGCCGGCGGCGACGCCTTCGCTCTCGCCCTCTGTACCGACGGAACGCTCGTCGCCTGGGGTAAAGGCATCAGCGGCCAGCTCGGCAATGGCACTTACACCGACAGCCTGGTGCCAACCGGAGTCTTTCAGGGAGGCGTGCTTTACGGCAAGACCGTCACCTCCATCACCGCGGGTGGCTACCACGGCATGGCGCTTTGCAGCGACGGCTCTATTGCCGCTTGGGGTCGCAACGACTACGGCGCACTCGGAGACAACACAAGCACCGGAAGTAATCTGCCGGTGCTTGTAAATCGCACCAACGCCATCAGTGCCTTGGCCGAACAATCAGTCACCTCAATCACTGCCTCGGCCTATTCAAATCAAGCCCTCACCTCCACCGGAGTAGTGGCCGCGTGGGGACGAAATAACAACGGTCAGCTCGGTGACAATTCTACCACCGATCGCAGCGTGCCGACCCTTGTTAATACCACGAGCGGCGTCAGTGCCCTCGCATCCCGCCGCGTCATCGCACTCGCGGGCGGCGGTGAAGCCTCCGGCTACGGCATCGCGGTCTACGCGCTCCTACCGCCCGAGGTCCTCCCCGGTGAGATCGACGTGCAACAGCCCACCGGCACCGCCCTCACCAGCGGCGCCTCCAGCGACTTCAGCTCGATTGAAGTCGGTGCGAACGCGTCGTTGACCTTTACGATCCTCAACAGCGGCACAGGTGATCTCAATAACATCCTCGCCACCCTCGACGGCCCGGACGCCAGCCTGTTCAGCATCACGAGCTCCCCGGCCACTACCTTGGCCCCGGCCGCATCCACCACGGTCACCGTGCAGTTCGCACCCCTTGCGACCGGTGCCAAGACCGCTACGCTTCACATCGCCAGCTCCGATGCCGACGAGAATCCCTTCGATATCACGCTTACGGGTTCTGGCGTGATACTGCCTGGTGAGATCGACGTGAAACTCTTCCCGTCCCTGACCCAAATCCAAACCGGCGATACTGCCGACTACGGCTCACTGCTTACCGGCACCAGCAAGTCCCTTCAGTTCGCCCTCGATAATATTGGCGCGGGCGACTTGAATAATCTTTCCCTCACAATCGAGGGGACCGACGCGGACCAATTCATCCTCAAGAACGGCCTCCCGTCCACGTTAGCACCTAATAACGGCGGCGCCCTGCTCACCATCCAATTTAACCCGATTGGGAACGGATCAAGAACCGCCACCATGCGCATCATCAGCGACGATGCCGACGAGAACCCGTTCAACGTGGTGCTTACCGGCACCACCTCCGATACGCTCACGGCTAACTTCACCAACTCCAACGACGTCGCCGTCACTGCCGCCGGGCTCGACGCCTCGGGCAAGACGATCAACTTCAACCTGAGCTTCACCCCCGCCCCCGGCACGACGCTTAAGGTCGTAAACAACACCGGAGTCGGGCTCATCAACGGCACCTTCAACGGCCTCGCTAACGGTCAGACCGTCACCCTCAACCACGGAGGCACCGACTATAATTTCGTCGCGTGGTATTACGGCGGCGACGGCAACGACCTCGTGCTGCTCTGGCAGACCACCGGCCTCGCCGGCTGGGGTCGCGCCGCGAATGGTCGCCTGGCCGTCGATCAAGCGGGTAACATTCTCGTCCCGACCAACGCCGATCTCTCCGGCGTGCTCGCCGACAAGACCATTGTGCAGGTCGCCCGCGGTCGCGCACACACCTTGGCGCTCACGTCCGAAGGCAAGGTCTACGCCTGGGGCGACAACACAACCGGCCAGCTGGGCACCAACTCCCAATTCGGCGGGTTCGCCCCGGTCGCCGTCTTCACTGACACCGGCCCCACCTCCCTTAACGGCAAGTTTGTCATCGCCATCGCCACCGCTCGCAACACGAGCTACGCGCTCTGCTCCGACGGCACCATCGCCGCCTGGGGAGAAAACCAACGTGGACAACTCGGCAACGGCACCACCGGCGGCGGCACGGACAGTGCCGACGTCCGAGTTCCTGTCTCCGTCACCATGTCCGGTGTGCTCTCCGGCAAGACCGTTACCCGCATCGCAGCCGGCTCCTACCACGCCCTCGTGCTTTGCTCCGACGGCACCGTCGCCGCCTGGGGCACCGGTGGCTCCGGTCAGCTCGGTGATAACTCCACCGCCGACCGCTCCACTCCAGTCTTGGTCAACACCACCAGCGGCACCAGTGCCTTGTTCGGTAAAACCGTCGTCGCCATCGCGGGCGGTGGAAATCACAGTCTCGCGGTCAGCTCCGACAACCGGGTCTATGCGTGGGGCTCCAATGAATACGGCCAACTCGGCGACAACACCACTACGTCCCGCAACGTTCCCGTGGCCGTAAACAGGGACTACGGCACCAGTGGCATGGCCGGATATGACATCCAAGGCGTCGCCGCCGGCGTTCACCACAGCATGGCGCTTTCCGACAACCGCCTCGCCTTCGCCTGGGGCAGAAACAACGTCGGCCAACTCGGCAATAATTCGACCACCGACTCGCTCGTTCCAGTCCGCCTCTCCCTCTCTTCCATCGTAGCTATCGCCGCCGGTGAAAACCAAAACCTCGCTTTGTCCTCTGACGGAGTCCTCTCCGCTTGGGGTCAAAACGACAACGGCCAGATCGGTGACAACACCACCACCTCGCCACGCACGGTTCCGACAGCTGTCAACATCGTCGACGGCACCAGCGCCCTCTCCGGCAAGACCATCAGTAGCCTTGCCGGTTCCGGCTCCGCCGCCAACCACTTCATGGTCCTCTACGGCAACCCTCCGCCCCCGCCCCGCCAGACCGGGCCCGACTTCGTGGTCACCACCATGGACGATCATGATGACGGCGTGCCCGGCATCGCGGATACCACGTTGCGCGAAGCCATCAACGCCGCCAACGCCAACCCCGATCTGAGCATCATCTCGTTCGATCCCACCGCTCTCCAGACCAGCCGAACCATCAACCTCACCAGCGCACTCCCGACGCTCACGGGTAACGTGGAGATCCGAGGTCCCGGCGGATTCACCGTCCGCCGCGATACCGGCGGCGATTATCGGGTGTTCACCGTGGACTACGGCGCTGTCGCCACCATTAGCGGGATGACAATCTCCAACGGCGAAGGTGGCATCTCAAACAACGGCACCCTCACCGTGGAGAATTGCTCTATCACCAACAACACCGCCAGCGGCGACGGCGGGGGTATCGAAAACTACGGCACCCTTACGGTCACCCGCACTTTGGTGAGCTCCAATACTTCCGGCAGCGGCGGCGGAGGCATCCAATCTTGGGGCACTCTCACCGTCACCCAAAGCACCATCGGTAGTAACTCCGCGACCAACGGCGGGGGTGGCATCGACATCGGCGAAGGTTCCGCGACGCTCTCCGCCATCACGATCGCGGGCAATAGGGCGCCCTCCGGTGGCGGTATCCGCCACCTGGGCAGCGGTCTGTTGGCGATCACCAACAGCACCTTAAGCCTGAATACCACCACCACTTCCTCCACCTCGGACGGCGGCGCCGCGATCCATCTCAACGCCGGTTATGGCAGCGGAGGCCCCGGAGCCACCCTCGACTCCGTCACCATCACCTCCAATTTCGCGTCTAACCCATCCGGCAGCGGCCTCCGAGGCATTTGGTTGACGGCGGGCACCCTCGAAATGCGCAACACGATTCTCGCCGGTAACGGTAGTTCGGAACTGCAATTCGACGGCGGTAGTATTAACAGCCTCGGCCACAACCTGATCGGCCTCAGCAACGTCAGTAGTAGCTTTGACCAAATCGGCGACCAGACCGACGTCTCCGATCCTGGCCTCGAGCCATTGACCGACAACGGTGGAACTCGTTCCACCCACGCCCTCAAGCTCACCAGCCCCGCGCTCAACGCGGGTTCAACCAGCCTCACGGTCGACCAACGCGGCGAACCACGCCCCAGCGGTTCCGCCGCCGACATCGGTGCGTTCGAACTCTATATCGCACCGACGGAAACCGCCATCGTCGAGCTCGGTGAACTTTCCGTCACCTATGACGGCAATCCGCATGCCGTCAGCGTCACCACCACGCCCACCGGCCTGACGACGACGGTCACATACGCAGGCAGCACCACCGTGCCGACCAACGCAGGGTCCTACGCCGTGGTCGCCACCGTCACCGGCACTACCCACCACGGTTCCGCCTCCGGCACCCTGGTCATCGCCAAGGCCCAGTCCAACGTCACCTGGTCGACTCCCTTGCCGGTGACCTACGGCACCGCGCTCAGCAGCACGCAATTGAATGCCATGGCCGATGTGCCCGGTGTCTTTACCTACTCGCCGCTGGCCGGCACCGTGCTTGACGCGGGCCTGCAGGCGCTCGGGGTGTCGTTTGTTCCGACCGATACCACCAACTACATCGGCTCGACCGGCTCACAGAACCTGCTCGTCAACCGGGCGACCGCGATCGTCAGCCTCTCCGGGCTCACCCCAACCTACGACGGCTCGCCTCAGAGCGTCGGCGTGACCACCACGCCGAGCGGCTTGAGCACCTCGGTCACCTACGACGGTGGCATCACGGCGCCGACCAATTCCGGCACCTATCCGGTAGTCGCCACGATCTCGGACGCCAACTACGTCGGCTCCGTATCTGGTTCGCTCATCATCGCCAAGGCCACCCCGGTGATCACTTGGACCCCGGCCAGCCCTCAATCCGACGGCTACGTGCTCGACAGCGCGGTGTTGAACGCCTCGGCCGATGTCGCCGGCACGTTGGTCTACACCCCCACTGCGGGCACCGCCCTTAACCTCGGGGACAACACCGTCACCGTGGACTTCACCCCTACCGATACGGCCAATTACCTCGCCGCCGACGCGATCCGCACGATCAATGTGACTGCAGTCGCTCCCGCCATCACCCAGGATCCGGTCGGTCAAAGTGTGGTTGTCGGCGGCGCCATAAGCTTGTCCGTCGTGGCCACCGGCAGTGGTCCATTGAGCTATCAATGGCGTAAGGATACTGTCGACCTCAGCGGGCAAACCAGTTCGACGCTGAGTATCAGCACCGCCACCGCCGAAGATGCCGGCAGCTACGATGTCGTGGTCACCAACAGCGTGACCTCGGTGACGAGTGCGGCTGCCACCGTGACGGTTTCACCGGTTCAGACGCCTACTATCACCAGCGAGCCGACGGATCAGGTCGTGCTCATCGGCAGCACGGCAAGCTTCACGGTCGAAGCCACCGGCGGCGCCTCACTCACGTATCAGTGGCGCAAGGACACGACCCCGATCACGAACGCGACTGCAGCCACGTTCGAGATCAGCCCCTCCGCCTTGGCCGATGCGGGGTCCTACGATGTGGTCGTCACCAACAATGCCGGTGACGTCACCTCGACCAGCGCCAGCCTCACCGTCGTTGACCTCGTGGCCTCGCACGAAGTGGTCGGCTCCGGCTACACCGTCGGCGGCACCGTCACGATCACGAACACGATCACCTACGCCGGCACCCTCAGCAGCTTGGGTTGGACCGTCCTCCCGCCAGACCCGGTCGACGATCAACCCTGGAGCTACGCCTCCGGCGGCGGCAACGTCGCTCAGGTTTCTCCGCAAAGCGGTGACACCGATCTGTTCGATTGGGCTTGGACCACCACCCCCGCCAGCCCGGTGGTGTTCACCTACACGCTCAATGTTCCGGCCAACGCCACCGGCGAGAAGTCCCTTATCGCCATGGTCAAACCGCGCTTCAACGGCGTGCAGCTCGAGGCTCTGGTGCCTCCTGATCCACTCGTCATGACCGAAGTGCCGCCCTTCCATTCCGCCGACACCAATCAGGACTCCCAGTTCAGTCTGACCGAACTCCTGCGCGTGATCGAACTCTACAATACCCGCTTCGGCACCACCCGCACGGGTCGTTACCAGGTCGAAGACGGCACCGAAGACGGCTTCTCCGCCGATCCATCGCTGGCCAGTAGCGCATCGGTGACCCTGACCCGCTATCATGCCGGAGACACCAATCAGGACGGCAAGTTCAGCCTCACCGAATTGCTCCGCATCATCGAGCTCTACAACTTCCGCGAAGGCACCAAGCGCACTGGTCTCTACCACGTGCAACTCGGCACCGAAGACGGCTTCGCCCCCGGCCCCGAGATTTAATACCAATCACCGTTATGGTTTAGACTTTGACGCACCAAGCCACGAAGACGCCAAGGTCGGCACTAAGTCACTTTTCTGCCGATCTTTGCGTTCTAACCAGCTAGGCGTCTTTGCGTTGAATTCAGTCCAACTTGATCGAGCTGTTGGTGAAAGTCTCAAGCCCAACTCGAATCCCAAGCCCCCCCTCTCCAGATCACATCGGAGGGTGGGCTTTTTTCTCAACGTCCCCTCGCCCGCGGACTGAGGTAGGAAGAACAGCCCTACAAACTGCTGCTATATCCCGCCGATCACCGTTTCTGTTTCGTTGGCACCACATCCATTGCAGCCCCCGAATCGCCCTGCTGCTTCATCCACTTCTCCAACGCAATTTTAAGTCGCTGCTGATGCGCGGCCAAATCCGCCCGACCCGCCAAGTTCTCCAGCTCCCAGGGATCCGCATCGAGATCAAAAAGCTGAAACTCGGGTCGCTTCCGGAACCGATCGACCATCGCCTGCGCCGCCGGATCGCTCTGCGCTTTCTCCAGCCACGACAAATACATGAAGCGCTCAGGTCGATCTTTCATCTTATCCTCAAACCCATAATCAAATCCATTGATCGTCGGCTGGGCATTGATGGATTCGGGCGCGAGATTCCAAATGAATTTATACCGCCCATCCGTCACTCCCCGGACGGGATACGGCGTCCCACTCGTCGCATTATTGTGCACGAAAAAAGCATAATCTCGATGCTTCGTCTCTCGTCCTGTGATTAGCCCCAGCAAACTCCGACCATCAATATCGTCCGGCACCTGACCACCCGCCGCCTCGATCATCGTAGGCAAGATATCACAATACATCGCCAACGCATCCGTATCGATTCGTGCCGCATACCGTTCAGGCCATTTCATCACACACGCCGACCGCACCCCCCAATCATAACTGCTCCACTTTCCGCCCGGCATGCCGGCCCCATTTTCATCGAGCACGATCAGCGCCGTGCTGTCATCGAGCCCCAGTCGCTTCATCATCGCGAGCGACTTCCCCACCTGACCATCGAACAGTTTCACCTCCGCCAAATACTCGCGGTAATGCAGCCGCGACTCCATTGTGTCCGGAAAATGGGGCGGTAACTTTAGCGTATCCAAATCCCAATCACGACTATCGCCCGAATCCCACGGAGAGTGCGCGTGAATCGAACAAATGATCAAACAGAATGGCTGCTCCGGGTCACGTTGCACAAAGGCCTCAACCTCCGACCAATCTTCCGGCGGCACAAACCGATCATTGGCGCCTTGCGGAAACCCCTCGAGGAACTCGAACGGATACACCGATTTCGGACTGAAGTGCCGCTTTCCCGTCAACGCCACCCGATAGCCCAGCTCACTCAAGTAGTGCACCACGCTCTTGGTGCCCTCGTAAGTCGGCTGGTGGTTCATATAGACCCCATTTCGCACCGGTTGGAGGCCCGTATAAAGTTCCGCTCGCACCGGCGCACAAATCGCCTCGGAAACGAACATATTTCGAAACACCACTCCTTCCGCCGCCAGTCGATCAATGTGTGGCGACGTGCCCGGATTCTCGGCACCAAAACTCCCCAAGCTCACCGCACTGATATCATCACCCAAAAGGATGATAAAGTTCGGCTGCTTTTCCGCCCGGGTCACCGCGGCCACCATCAAGGTAAAAAATCCCACGCCCAGTAATCGCATCGCTCGCATCATGGAATCGACCATGCCCACCCTTCGATTCAAGACCATCTCCAAAAACACCCGGACCATGGTAGCGCTTTTCTAAGTTGCGCCGGTCCCCCCGCAAGCTCGAGCACGGCCCCATAGACCACACTTTCTCCTCGCCCAACCAGAAAACCACCGCACTTGCATTCTAACTTCCTCGCACCCTCCGCCGAAAGTCGGAGGGGGTTTCTTTGGTGATCTGACGAAACGTTTTGGAGAAATGAAACACGTCACAAAAACCCAGCTGATCCGCCAGGTCCTTGAAATTGGCGCTCCCTTGGTAAATCGCCGCACACGCGTGTTCGATACGCCGCCGCTGGCGAAACTGTCCCGGTGATACCCCCGTTTTCTCCGCGAACCGCTTCCGAAAACTTTCGTAGCTGAGCCCCACCTGACGCGCCACTTGCTGCGGGGTTAAACTCTCCACCGCGAGACGTTCCCCAAGCAACCGTTGACTCTCCGCCAACCAGCGATCATCCGCCGATCGGTGCGCATCATCCTGCGTCGCGAGCAAATCGGTCACGAGTTGAATCGTCGCCCCCGTCATCCGCAGCGTCGCCGCCTTATCATAGACTTCTCGAGGCTGAAACAGGTCAGCCATGCGCCGATACCAGTAATCGACCGGCTCCGCGTGCGTCACCGGTTGCCGGATATTGAGCACCCCTTCCTGCGCCCACTGCTCCCAATGCGACCCTTCGAGAATCAGATATATTTGCGTCCACGACCGCCCTTCGTCCGGTCCGTAAGCGTGCGCCAACCCGGGGTGAATCCACACCACATCCCCACTGCGCAACACTGACTTCGTGCCCTTAGCGTCCTCATAATACCCCTGCACGTCCACCATATAGATCAGGCCAAACGATCCCATAATTCGCATCGATTGAGGATTTAACCCCGGCACGTCGCGCACCTGACCCGCCGCCCGAATCGTCGAGCCTCCTAGGGAGACAGGCTGACTCAACCATGACTCGTTACGCATTAATCCCGATTTCGGCATAGTTTACCAAATTATACATATCTAATCCCAATTCAACTATGTTCCTCGCGCCTGTTTCAGACTATTTTAAGCCTCGCCACCCTTCACCCGGCGTGACCAACCACTCTGCCCCGCAATTTCGTTATGAGCACACTCGCACCCGCTATTCCACAACTTTATTCCTACGGCCACGCCCTCGATATGGATGACGACAAAGTCGGCCTCCTACGCGATTCCTCCGATGCTGCCACCGATTTCGACGAGCTTCGTCGTCGATTCGATGAAGACGGCTATCTCTACATGAAGGGCTACCTCGGCCGCGACAACGTGCTCAAAGCCCGCGCCTCCCTCACGGACCGTTTGGCTGGCCTCGGACTGCTGCATCCCGACTATCCGAGCATCGAGGGCGTCGCCGCCCCAGACTACAAAAACGGCTTCCATCCCGAGCTCACCGAAGGCAACGAGGTCGTGCAAAACCTGCTCTACGGCGATCGCCTCGCCAATTTCTATCGGCAGTTCTACGCCGAAGACGTGCGCCACTACGACTTCACCTGGCTGCGCGCTATTGGTCCTGGTAAAGGCACCAACCCACACTGCGACTTGCCCTACATGGGGCGCGGCACGCATCGCCACATGACTTGCTGGGTCCCCTACGGCGACATCTCGTTCGACCTCGGCGGCCTCGTCATTCTCGAGGGTTCCAACCGTCGCATGGACCTGCTCGAAAACTACGTCTACCGCGACGTCGACGCCTTCTGTGCCAACAAGCCCGAACAAACTGCCCGCGCCAAAGACGGCGGCTGGACCTTCACCGGCACACTCTCCCACAACCCCCCTTCCGTGCGCAATAAGTTCGGCGGTCGCTGGCTCAGCGCCGAATTCGAAGCGGGCGACTTTATCACCTTTGGCATGTTCCTCGTGCACGCGTCCCTCGACAACCGCACCTCCGACCGCCTCCGTATCTCCAGCGACTGCCGCTACCAACGCGCCAGCGAGCCGATCGACGAGCGCTGGGTCGGCGCCAAGCCTCCCGGGCATTCCACCGCCGGCAAACGCGGTCGCATCTGCTAAAGAATCGGCCCCCGATTCGATCGCCCTTCCGCTCCCTCCTTGCCACTCACGCTTCGCCATGGTCGCTCCACATTCTCAAAATACCGCCCCCCTTCCCACGCCTCGCTCCGGTCGCACTGTTGTAGTGAAGGACATGGCGCAACTGCAGCGGCGACTGTTCGAGCTGGAGCGCGCCTTCATCGTGAGCGCGACGACCCTCATTCCCCGCGTCGGCGAGCCGGAGTTGAAATACCTGCTGTGCCAGCACGTCTGGGAAAGCGCGAGTCATGCCCGGTTCCTTCGCGAGCGCGGACGGGAATTGAGTGGTTTTGGTCAAAGCGAAACCATTCGCCCCGAAATTCTGCGAGTCTTCCATGAAGCCACCGTTGGACCCGATGCTGCCGCGTCTTTGGCCGGATTCTATCAGGTGCTTAAGCCTTATCTGTTGGAGTGCTATACCCACTACCTTAAGGCCACCCACCACTTGGCCGACTGGCCCTCCCGTCGTCTCGTCGAGGAGTTCATTGGCGACGAAGAACGTCATGCCCGGGAAATGGCCAAGTGGCTCCAAGTGACACCCACGACCGAAGTTTGGACCGATCATCTGGCCACGGTCCTAACCACCTTGGGCGGTTTGGATGGACACGCCCCGGCTGCACTCGATCCTGATTTCGCTTGGACCCACGAAACCGTGCCCTACCAGCACCCACGCACGTGCAACCGCGCGCCCTACCCGACCTGCTCGAGTGTCTTCAGTCATGATCCCACCGAAACGCCCATCGTGCGCGATTGGCTGGTCGATCCGAAAACCGATGCCCGCGTGATCCGGGTCATGATTTACGTGTGGCTCATGATGGAAATGGATGCCGTCGATTACCTTTCGACCGTGTTCGTCGAAACTCCTCACGCTCCTTTCGATCTGCATCACGATCTGGCCCGTCACCTCTGGGATGAGTCGCGCCACAGCCAGTTCGGCTTCCGTCAACTCCCCAATCTCGGATATGACTTGATGACGATCGAGCACTCGCTCGACCTCTACGACATCCTCATCCATATGCCGCCCGCCGAGCGCTACGCGATGATGACCATGGAATTCGAAGTCGGCAGTTTCCCCACCAAAGCGCTAATCATGGATCGTATCCGCGAGCTCAACGATTTCGAGGCCGACACCCTGCTGGCCTTCGACCGCAACGACGAACAAAACCACGTGCGTTACGGACACCAATGGCTCCCGACCATGATGAAACTCAACGGTCACGACGAACCGGTGGACGAGTTCATCGCCGCCACCAAAGCCAAATTTGCCAAAATGGCCGAACTGCACGGCGGCAAAACACCGCACTCACTCACCCCATCGGTCCGTCTCACGGGAGAAAAAATCCTAGCCTCAATCAAATCGTAAAGACGCCAAAGCGTCAGCTGGATTCGCGACCCAGCTCTTAGTCCTCCGGTCAAACTGCTACGGCAGAAGTTGGCTACGGATGGGCGTCTAATTCCCTGCTGAAATGGAATGTTGCTTCGGCCCACAGGGCCAGACCGCACCAGTCCGCCCAAACGTAAGACTTTGATGCGACCGGAGAAGAGACCAATCGGCCAAGGCTAAACCCCCGGAATCTCCTTATTACGGGCCATCCCCCTCGTCTTCCACCGCACTCCTTCAGCAGCGGGAATCCATGGAGAGTGCTAGTAACCTGTCCCTTGTTGAATGGTGCCGTCCAATTTTTCGGCCTGTCCCTTCTTGATTGAATTCTGAATCGAGCCGAGAGATGCGTTGAAATTTCATGAAATAATTTGCCTTATTTGCTCGTATTGGGCTCCAGCCGCCGCCAATTTTCCTGCGTCCCCCCCTTTTGCCGCCCCGGCCCCGCCTGGCGGTTAACGGCTTCCCCTTCTTGGTATGCTCAACTCTCTTTCGCGCCTCGTATTCCTTTCTATTTTCGCCTTCGTCGCTTCGACCTCCACGGTGTCGGCCAAGAGCGAGATGGTCACGGCCGAGGCCCGGGATCCGCTGCCGCAGGAGCTGTCCGGCCCTCCCGTCGAACCGACCAGCCTCCCCGAAACCCACGCGAAATCGCCGCTGCCGCTTTTTTCGGACACTTTCAGTGCGTCCGGCCAGGCATTTGTCGTGGCCGCCAGCCAAACCGGTCCGCACCAGCTGACGCTGATCACCTATCATGCGATCACGGACACGTGGGCGACGGTTGGCACCGTTGATCTGCCCGGTCCGCCTCTTTCCCTTGCGCCTATTCACCGCGGATTCCTCGTCACGACCGAGGGCGCAGCCACGCCCACCGCCATCGAAATTGTCCAGGTCAAGCAACTCCTGCCTTGGTTCGATTGGCTGGTCATCGCGATCTACTTGGCGGCTATGCTGGGGGTCGGCTGGTATTGCTACAACAGTGAGAAACGCAACGCCGGCTCGACCACTGACTACTTTCTAGCGGGCCGCGACATTCCTTGGTGGGCCGCCGGCCTGAGTCTCTACGCCACCGGCACCAGCGCGATCAGCTTCATCGCCATCCCGGCCCTGTCGTTTTCCACCAACTGGCTCTACCTTTCGCAACAGGTCATTGGCGTCTTCGGTCTGTTGTTTGTCGCCTACAAGATCATTCCGGTCGTCCGCCGCCTCAACTTGATCTCGATCTACCACTACTTGGAGATCCGGTTCCACCCGTCGATTCGGTTGATGAGTAGCGCGCTCACCATTCTCTTCCAACTCGTCGGGCGACTCAGCGTCGTGCTCTACCTGCCTGCCTTGGCAATCGCCAGTGTCACCGGTGCCAACGTGGTGCTCTGCATCGTGTTGATGGGGATCGTCACCACAATCTACACCCTCTTCGGAGGCATGAAAGCCGTGATCTGGACAGACGTCATTCAAGTCATCGTCATGCTCGGAGGCGCGATTTTTGCGATCGGCTACGTCATCCACGGCGTCGATGGCGGGCTCAGCGGACTCCTGAGCGTCGCGGCCGAAAGCGAAAAGACCAAGTTGTTCGATTTCAGTTGGGATTTCGCCACTCCGACCGTTTGGGCCATCGTCTTGGTCGTTCTCACCGATGTGCCGACCTGGCCCAAAGAGCAGGTCATGATGCAACGCGTGTTATCGACCCGCAACGACAAAGAAGCCCGCTCCTCGGTGCTTGCCCTCGCCGCCGCCATCATCCCGGGCAGCTTCCTGTTCTATTCCATCGGCACCGCGCTCTTCGCGTTTTACAAGTCTCACCCCGATCGCCTCAATCCGCTCATCGACACCGATGCCACATTCCCGGTGTTCATCGCCGCCGAACTCCCCATCGGGATCACCGGTCTGATCATCGCGGGACTGTTTGCGGCCTCCATGTCGACGCTTTCCAGCGGTCTCAACAGCGTCGCCACCCTCACTTCGGTCGATTTCTACGAGCGGCTGGTCAAGTCGTCTTCATCCCAAAAGAGCCTGCGCCTCGCCTACTTTGTTACCATCCTATCCGGCCTCGTGAGCACTGCGGTTGCCGTGCTGTTTACCAAATTCGACATCAAATCGATGTTCGACACCATGCTGCAACTCACGGCTATTTTGGGTGGCGGGTTCGCCGGAACCTATGCCCTGGGGCTTTTCACCCGCCGGGCCAATTGGCAGGGCGCTTTAATTGGAACTGCGGCCAGTGTGGCGTGCGCTGTGCTGCTGCGGGTGCACGTCAGTCCAATTTTGTTAAACCCTGCCTCGATCGCCAGTTGTATGATTGTCGGATACTTCGCGTCTTGGTTTTTCCCTGCGCCTAAGCAGGACTTGACTGGCCTGACGGTTTTCACGCTTCGCCATAAAAAATAATCCCTCTTCTTTGCTTCATCTATGAGTAAGACCTATCGCGCCGTCCTCGTCGGCACTGGCTCCATTTGCGACGCCCATCTTCGTGCTGTAGAGTCCACCAATGGTCGGGTGGAATTGGTTGCGGCCGTCGATCTCGACCAGCAACGCGTCGACGAGTTTTGTAAACGGGCCAAAGTTCCACACGCGTTCACCGATTTCGATGAAATGCTCAAAACCATCGGGCCCGATCTGGTGTTGATCGCGACGCCACCGAGCAGTCACGCCCCCATGAGCATCGCCGCCATGGAAGCCGGCGCGTGGGTCTTGTGCGAAAAGCCTCTCTGCGGTTCCCTCGCCGAGCTCGACCAAATCCGCGCCGCCGAAGTCCGCACGGGCTGCTACACCGGCTGCGTGTTTCAGATGCGGTTTGCCTCCTCCCACCTTCACCTCAAGCGCCTTGCCGACGGGGGCCAACTCGGTCGGCCGCTAGTCGGCGTGTGTAACACCTTGTGGTATCGCGATGCGGCCTACTACGCCGTGCCGTGGCGCGGACGCTGGGAAACCGAATTGGGCGGACCCACCATGGGGCTCGGTATTCACGCCATGGATCACTTCCTCGATTTGTTTGGCGAATGGGAAGAAGTTCGCTCCATGGCCGGCACCTTGGACCGAGACATCGAGGTCGAGGACGTGTCCATGGCTCTCGTGCGATTCTCCAACGGCGCATTCGGCTCCATCGTCAATAGCGCCCTCAGCCCACGGCAGGACACCTACATCCGTCTCGACTACCAACGCGCCACCGTCGAGCTCAACCACCTCTACGGCTACACTCGCGACAACTGGAAACTCACCCTCGCACCGCCCGCGCAGGACGATTCCCTACTCCAGGCGTGGCAAAGCTTTCCGCCCGATGTCGGCTCCACGCACGGAGCTCAGCTCAACGCCTTCATCAGCAACATGGACCACGGGGAATGCCCACACACGTCGGGCATCGAAGCCCGCCGCACCCTCGAGTTGCTCACCGCTATCTACAAATCTGCCTTCACCGACAAACCGGTTGCACGCGGCTCCATTGTCGACGGCGACCCGTTTTATCGCCATCTCAATGGCGGGGGAGCCTACAAACTCCGTCACACCGTTTCGCCTTTCCCCGCTCAAAAACCGCTATGAACTCTCTCAGCGTTGCCTTGTTCGTCATCGCCAGCGCCACCGTCGGTTTTGCCGCCGACCAACCTGCCAAACCCGCCACCAACCTGCTCGATCTCCTGACCAAGGAAGAGTGGCGCTTATCCGGCCTCGATCGGCTCAGCTCATCCCAACGATCCATCATCGATGCCGCCCTCTCCCGAAACGCCAAACTCGTGGTCGACAGCGCGGTCGCCGCTCGCGAAGGCCGTCCGGTGGATTCATCCCTGCTCGTCAATCCCCCCAGTTCCCCGACTCCAACCGCCTCCCCCGGCACCGTGCACCGCTCGGGACTCGGCGCGACGTTCGGGCTCGAAGAATATTTGGGTGATTGGCGCGACTTACCCGTCCTCACCGCCAGCGTGATCAAATGGGTGGGTGGTAATTCCTTCGAACTGGACAACGGCCAGGTCTGGACCAGCGAAGAAAAAATCCCCTACGAGCTCCCCGGCAAAGCGATCACCATCGCCCCTCGTCCCTTTGGCAACTTTGCTTTGGTAGTCGACGGCCGTAACACCACGATCCTCGTTACCCGCGTCAAGTGACCATGTTGCATCTGGCCAACGCCGAGCTGCAAATTGACGTCTTGGATCCCACTACCGAGGTCGATCGACTCGGTCCGCGGTTCTGTGGCGGCGGTTTCATCTGGCAAATTCATCACTCGCACGGCGGCCCTTTGCTCAGCGGCCCCGAAGGTCCCGAACCCCGACCCGACCCCTTCAACGGACACGGACTGCCCGAATCTTTTCGCGACCGAACCCGCTCCGGAGCCTCGCTGCTGTGGAACGAACAAGAGGGCCTCGCTCCCGGCGCCGGACTCCTACGTCGCGTGGAGGGTCAAGTCACCCTGATTGAGCCCTGTGTGTGGCACGTCATCAGCGAACCGACTGCCTTGGAGTTTCGCACCCGCCACGCCGCGGCCGGTTACGCCTGTGCCCTCACCCGCCGCGTCGAACTCGATGGGCGCACGGTTTGCAGTCGCAGCCAAATCACCAACACCGGAGATCGTCCTATGAATTTCCAGTGGTTTGCCCATCCGTTCTTCGCGCTCGATGAAGCCCATCAAATCAAGGTCGCCGTGCCCGCGAACGCCAGCTTACCACCCGATTCCGGATTTTCTCAAACCGGCACCTCCATCCGGCCCACCCGACGCTACGAGGGCAAGGATGACGGCGCCTTTGCCCTCTTAACGTTGCCCCCGGACCGGCCGCTCGATGTTCACCTGTCGCACCCCCGACTCCCCCATGGCATTCAGTTTTCCACTACTTTTGTGCCATCGGAATGCCCCATCTGGGTCAACGGATTCACGTTTTCCATCGAGCCTTACCAGACCCTGCAAATCGCTCCGGGCGAAACTAAATCCTGGGCGCTCTCCTACGACTTCGAAGGCGGTAAAGCGAGGGCTTGACCTTCCACCGTCTCGATTCGTCCGGTCTGCGTGTAATCCCAGACCGGTCCGAGTTTGACGCGTAGTTCCCCTTCATGCAGCCGCACCATGGCGCGATCGCCCAACGCCAGCACGCGTTCGGTCGGGTTCCATTTGAGATACCCCCGAATCTTGGCAGACCGAACTTCGTGCGACGCCGTTTCTTCGGCCCGCGGGTGATGTGGATTGATCACCACCGGCAACAATCCCAGCGCCTGTCGCGTCGGAATATCGGTAACCGGAAAGTCGTTGGTGGCCCCGATCACCAGTCCCGTCATATTTGCACCTGCGCTACTGCCCCCGTATGGCACCCCAGCCAACACCCGTTCCCGAATGAGGTCCAGCTGCCCGGTTTCATGCAACGTGCGCAACAAGCCAAAGGTCTCGCCACCTCCGACAAAAAACGCGTCCGCCGCCAACAGGCGCGCAGCCGCAGCATGTTGGTCGTCCCAATGGATCGAAACCGCCTCATGGTCGCCTAACTCCGCAAACGCTTCGGCCAATATCGCTTCCATTTCGTCTCGATCGTCCGGGTGCGTGGCATGCAGCACCAAGGCAATTTTCCGACATCCGGCGTAGTGCTCCCGCATCGTTGGCACCGTCGTATCGGCAAACCGATTCCCCTGCATCATGGCGCCCCCCACGGCCAAAACCGAGACGAGTTCCGTGGTTCGCCACTCCGGTGCGTTGGACGATGGGAAAATCATCGCGGAAATTTCCACATTTCTACTGCCTTCAGTCGGTCCTCCAAATTCGCGTCCCGAAACAAGGCCTTGGTTTCTTTAATCGAAAGCAATCCGGACGGCAGATCAGGGGCATTGGCCAATTCGACCACCAACGCCGCCACGGTCGCGGCCGAGTTCAATATAATCTCCGGCGTCAGCTTGTCATAGGTATCCCCAAAGTCGTGATAGTAGCGCACCGACTCGGGCGGGATGGGCGCATTGAACGTCACCGCCCGCACCCCCGCCAGTTGGTAAGGAGTGTGGTCGCTCGCCATCCACGTTTTGTTGGCCACGCCCTTCTCCAACGTCGCCTCGCCCCGAGCCTGATTCCAACGCTCGAGCAGTGGGATCAAGGCAGGATCCCCCATGGCATTGAGCCCGATGGGCACGCCCACCATGTCGAGATTCAGCATGACCGCCGGCGAACCTTGCAGATCGTGCGCCACCGCGTGCTTGGAACCCCACAACCCCTGCTCCTCACCATTGAACCAAATTAACTCCACCGTGCGCTCCAGTTCCTGACCCCGCAGCACCCGCGCCAAGGCCAGCAATTGCGCGATGCCCAATCCGTTGTCCATCGCCCCTTGCCCTTGATCCCAACTATCAAAATGCGCGCCCACGATCACCGTGTCGGCAGACTTGCCCGGAATCACCCGCAAGTTACCCGTTTTTATCGGTTCGACATAGGAACTTGTGCCGAGCTTCACCCGCACGTCCTCACCTCGCGCCAACAAGCGGCGCATCCAAAATCCTTCTTCCTGCGTGACCGAAAAAACCGGCAACGGCAGGGACTCGCCATCATAACCGCCGGTGCGGGCCAACAGCTGTCCCCCTCCCACACGGTTGATGAATAACAGTCCCCCTAATTTGTATTGCTTGGCACGTTCAGCCACCGCATCGGTTCGGCCCGAAGCCGACGGACCAAACAACCCGATCGCTCCCACCGGCACATCCATCGTAAACGCATCCTCGCCGCCGTTACCCAGATCATACACCGGACCTTCCACCATGGCCGCCGGTTCGACATAGCCGAGTCCGATCACGCGCATCTCGCGCTGCACCGGCTCCAGCAAATAAGCCTTGTCCTCTCGCCGCACCCACCCGGGCATGGCAAAGTCCTCCCGACGCGGTGCATAACCCAGTTTGCGCAACGCCCCTTCGAGATCGGCCATGGCCGCTTCGTTGGCCGGTGATCCGGTCAGGCGCCCGCCATGATCATCACACAGGCGCTCCAAAAACGTCACCACCGCGCGATCCTCTTTCACCGCGGCTTCCGCTTCGGCTGGCGTGATCGCCGAGAGTGAATTCATCGCCCAGAGGCCCAGGCCCCACAGTGCGCAGTGTCGTAATATCATTCGTTTCATAACTCGTAATCTCGTATCCAAATTCTCATTTCGCCAGCGCCTCGGTTGCCCCACCAGGCATAGGGGATGGCGCGCAAGGGCACCGGCATCAACGCCGGCAGAGCATCAGTATACAAAGTCTCGGTGGCAACCTCCCGTTCGGCCGTGCCTTGAAGCGTCACCACCCCGCCCCAAGCCTTGGCAACTCCGTGGAGCGCCTTACACCCAGCGTCGCCAATTGCTGGCCATGGTCGATCTCCTCGACGGCATACACCACCGGACCGCGTTGCAACGCGACTCGCCCCGCCGCCGCCGTCACTCCGCGGTGCGCTCGCAATCGCTGAATCGGCAACGGGATCTCGGCTCCGAGTTGATCCCCGGCCTGCCACTCGCGCCGAATCGAGACGTATCCACGATCCGGCTCAATCGTCATCGATTGGTGATTAAGTCGCCATTCCACCGGACCACCCGGCGTCGCCACGCGCACTCGCAATTCGGATTCCCCCGCCGGAGCCGCATCGATCAGAATGCGCACCAATCCCTGCCACGGGTAGTTGGTTTCCATGCGCAGTTTCCATCCGCCAAAGTCCAAGCGCATCGAGGTAAACAAATGCACCGCCAATCCGTTGGCGATTTTGCTCACCGCGTAGTGGGCCATTGACGACAGCAATCGAGCCACATTGGGTGGACAACACGCGCACCCAAACCACGGCACTCGTTGGGTCTTCACCATCTTACAATCGTAACGCCGCCGCGTTTCCTGCGGTGTCACTGCCAGAGGGTTCACGTAGAAGTAGTGACACGCATCTTGCGAAAGCCCCGCCAGCACGTTGTTGTAGAGCGCACGCTCCATCACCTGCGTGTAACGTGCGTCGAGCTCCAAATCCAACATGCGACGCGCCCACATCATCAAGCCGATTGCCGCACACGTTTCCGCGTAAGCGCGATCATCAGGCAGGTCATACGCTTCCGAGAAATTTTCACCCCCCGGTCCATCCGCGCCTACGCCACCGATCACATACAAGTGCCGTGACACCATCTCATCCCAGAGTCGCCGACAGGCAGTCGACATCGCCTGATTACCGGTTTCGCGCGCGAGATCGGCCATGGCCGCATACAAATACATCGCCCGCACCGCATGCCCTTGGGGCTCTTTCAATTCCGTAACTGGACCATCTGCCTGCCAATAAGCCTGTGCATCAAAGTAAGCCCATACCGGCGGCACCGTCTCACCGCGGCGCTTGGCTTCTTCGACGAAATAGCCCGGCGGTTGACCGCGTTCGGTCACAAAATATTCCGCCAACTGGAGGTAGCGGGTTTCGTCCGCCGCCCGTGCGAGTTTGACCAAGGCCAACTCCACTTCCGGATGCCCCGGCACGCCGCGACATTGGCCTTCGCCCCGTCCAAAGGTCCGATCCAACAGGTCTGCGAACTTACCGGCAACGGCGAGTAAACGACGTGATCTCGTTGCCTCGAAGTGCGCCACCGCGGCTTCGATGAAATGTCCCGCGCAATACAACTCGTGATTATCCCGAAGGTTGGACCAGCGCACCGCTCCAGGCGTGAGTTGATGGTAGGTGTTAAGATATCCATCCTCCGTCTGCGCCCGTTCGTAGAGGCCGACCAATTCCTCCACCGCGGCGGACAACGTGGGGTCCGGCGCAAAACTCAACCGATAGCACGCCGCCTCCATCCATTTCGCCACGTCGGAGTCTTGAAAACAGAGGCCGTTAAATTCCCCCGCAATGTCGCCGGCCGCGATGCGCAGATTGCGCACCGCATGGCTCGGTTCAGCCCCGGGAATCCGATCGTTCAATGCGTCCCATTGGCGCAAGAGCGTCACCGTGCCAACCGTTTCCATGCGTTCACCCAACACGCCGCCGTCGAATCGCACGGCCGATAGAGGCAAAGAAGAAGGAGTAGGCATAAACCGAAGACTCAGCGTGTTTGGGGCACCACCATGTCGGTGATGGAGAGCGAATTGAAATCAAGCACGCGACCAAGTCGGCCGTGGGTGATCGTGAGGATGCCGCTCCCGAGGTCGCTGTTGAGATGCGGACCTTCAAACAGTTTCCAATCGTCATAGTTGATCGCCTGGCCATCAACCACGGGGGCCGAACCGTAGCGGAAGGACAACTCGTGCCCTCGCAGACTGGTGAATTTGACCGTCGGCGATCCGCTCAGTTCAAACGACAGGGGCAATGCGACGATGGCGCGCTGAAAAGCGGCAAAGCTCGCAAACTCATCCGCGCTGGCCGCCTGCAAAATCGTGCCATTCTTGACGTGCGGGCTCACGAGAATCCGCCCGCCGGTTTCTTCGGTCACCGTCGGATCACGACCATTCGGGTAACGAATGTGCGGCTCCCAATGATATGCGGCCAACGGGCGATACGCCAGATACGTGCCCCCGCCGCGCGCGAAAATCCAACCGGACTTGTGTTCGGTCACGTCCTGCAGATCCTTGGAGAAGAAGCCGTTTACCTGCGGAAATTTTTCCGCCGGGTCGATGTCGTAAAGCGCGATCACGGTGTCGTGATCCTGCATGACTTGTTCATAGGGTGAGCACCCGAGCAACTTGTTCGCCGAATCGTAGGAAGGTTTACCTTCGTAAGTCACCCCACCCGGCATGGGCTCCGGGAAGGTGCAGAAAAACATCTGCATGACTTTGCCCGATGAATGCGGATGCATCGAAAACATCGTGTTGTGCACTCCCCGGGGATCATTCACCGCCCACGTCACATCCCACACGTGCGACTGGATCGGATCGCTGATGCCACCCTGATGCGATCCGACTGCGTAGTTTTTTCTCAGATACTGAGTCTTGTAGATCGGCCGCATATGCTCGTCGCTGTAACGCCAGATGCGCCGCGACCGGGCGCGGTCATGTTGCACATAGTCGTGTTTACGATCGGTTGCGATACGGTAGATCACTTCCGGCACTTCATAATAAGGCGCGAGCACGGCGAAGTAGTTGCCCCACCCCCAGCCGGCATAACCTTCACCACTCGGCACGTTGCCAAAGAGCTGCCAGCTGAAGTAGGTCGCAAGGGCGTTCCAACGCTCCACCACCGAGGTGTCGTCGGTGCGCGAATTCGGGCCGCGCGGCATCCCGTCGAGCGTCACGGTAGCCAGTTCTGCAAAGATCCAATCGAGCATCATATGGGCACGTTGCTTCATGGCGGGATCCTCTGCCCAAGTCGCGAGCATCAGCATTGGAATCGCATATTCGCCGATGTAGTGGGTCGGGTTGTATTCCCCTTGGCCAATCGTCGTCGTAAGGTTCATCCAATCGAGCAGCCAACCTTCGCCTTCGGCGAGATTTTCGGTCGAACTCAACCCATTTGCCCAACTACTGGCGGGCTCGTCGGGATAAAGCTGCGCCATGAGGTAAAGCGCCGTGTGATACATCACCCAATGATTTTCCGTGTCACCACGTAGTTGCCGCGTGGTGCGCCATGCGTCGCGGATCGCCGCCTTGGCCTCGGTCGAGAGTCTATCTCGACCGGTGTAGGCGACCATCGTGGTCGGAAACATCCAGAACGGGCCCGTGCCCGGTTCTTTCATCAACTCGAGCACCCGCGCGTTGCACGCTTCAATATTGAGGCCGCGTGACAGCATCATCGACATCGCGGACATGTCCATCTTGTCCAACTTATCGTCGGCATAGAGCGACATGCGCCATTGCGACATTTCTTCGGCGCGTTGCAGGTATTGGGTGCGTCGGACATCCAGAGACTCCACCGGAACGCGGGAAGGCACCGCGGTCGAGGCCTGCGCAAAACCGACTGCGCTCAACCCCGTGAACAGGGCGATCGAAATGAATCGAGGAAATGAAAAAGAAAGTAAGGAAGTCATCGTCAGGCGGGTTTAGTTGCGGGGGACGAACAGGAAGGCATTGACCAGCGAGCCTTCGAGGGCATCGGGATGCCAGGTGCGGCCAAAATCGTCGGAATAGTAGAGGGTTTC
>CAXBOL010000007.1:0-25610 GCA_963977295.1 uncultured Opitutaceae bacterium | reverse complement strand
GTTGGCGAAGCAGTTCGATGGTCTTGCTGGCGGTCTTGTGATCCGGTTGATCTGAGCCGTCGCCTTCCGACTCCACCGAGACAAACCAGCGGTCAGGCTGCGCCGTGCTGACGCGACCTTCGAGTTCGGTGGTTTGGATGTCGTGGTTATAGAGTGAATACAGGCCGGGCGTATGGGCTTCGAGTCCCTGGGAGTTGAATCGTTCCGTCCAGCATTCCTCGACGTCTTCGCCATTGGTTCCCGCGATGATGTCGCCCGGCACCTTCATATGAAAAATCTTGCCCACCCGGGCGCTGTAGAATCCGTGATCGATGAAGTTTTCCCCCATGGTCTTGCCGACTTCGTCCCGATAGCGACTGCGCATGAATGAGCGGCGGGAAGGGCCGCAAACCGTGCCTTGGCAGTAGGCGCTTTGGAATACCATGCCTTGTTGGGCCAAGGCGTCGATGTTTGGCGTCTGCACGATCTGATCGCCATAGGCTCCGAGGGTGGTCGCCTTGAGGTCGTCGGAGATCAGAAACAGGACGTTTTTGATTTTGGACCCCTCGGCCTCGACCGAACTGGCGAGCGCCAATAGGATAAAGCAGGATAGAAAGGTGGATCGGCAGATGCGCATGAAGGAAGGAAAGTCGGGATTAGGAGAAACGGTATGGCGGATACGAGGAGGAACGTGGTTTACCGGGCGAGTCGACTACACGTTGCCCCGGCGCATTTCTTCGACGGCGTGATTCGCGGCTCGGGCAGTGAGGGCCATGTAGGTGAGCGAGGGGTTTTGGGTGGAGGTGGAGGTCATGCAGGCGCCGTCGGTGACGAACACATTCTGGCAGGCGTGCAGCTGGTTCCAGCCGTTGAGCAACGAAGTCTTGGGGTCTTTCCCCATGCGCACGCCGCCCATTTCATGGATGTCGAGGCCGGGGGCCTGGCGTTTTAATTCGGTGCGAATCTGAGTGAATCCGGCGGTGCTAAACATCTCGGAAAGTTGTTCGAGGGCATCCTTCTCCATCAGCCGATCATTCTCGTCGTAGTCGATATCGATATTGAGCAAGGGCATGCCCCACTCGTCGGTGCGAGTCGGGTCGAGGCTCACGGTGTTACTTTCCTTCGGAATGGTTTCGCCCATGATGTGAGCACCGATGCTCCAATCGCGCAACTTGGACTGAGCCAGGCCTTGCTTCAACTCCTCGCCTACGCCGGAGGTATCATTGGCGAGGTTGCGGCTGGCGGAAAACCCGGTGGCATAACCGCGGAGGAAATCGGTCTCTTGTCGGAAGAGATTGCGGAATCGGGGGATGTAGGCGGAGCCGGGACGTTGGCCAAAGGTGGCAAATTCCTGCAGTCCCTCGAAGTTGGCTTTGAGCTTGGCGTTGTAGTTGTGGAAGGCGGCGAACTTACCCATCAGACCGTTGTCATTGCCGAGCCCTTGGGGGAAGCGAGCCGACGTCGAATTCAGCAAAATGAGATTGGTGTTATAGGCCGACGCGTTGACGAAGATGATGGCGGCGAAGTAGTCGGTTGTTTTTTTGGTCGTGGCATCGATGACTCGCACTCCGGTCGCTTTGCCTTTGCGCTCATCGTAGATGATCGAATGCACCACCGAGTGGGGCCGCAGAGTGAGGTTACCGGTTTTTTCCGCCCACGGGAGGGTGGAGGCGTTGCTGCTGAAGTAACCGCCGAAGGGGCAACCACGCCGGCACAGACGTCGACTTAAGCACGGCGCCCGACCCTGCGCCAATTGGGTTGGCGTGGACTTGGTCAGATTGGCAAAGCGGGCCGCGATCAGGTGTCGATTTTCGTAGTGCTCGTTGAGGGTGTTTTGGAAATGAACATCGACGGCGTTAAGCGGATTGGGCGGCAGGAATTCACCGTCGGGGAGGGCGGCCACGCCGTCGGGGTTGCCTGATATGCCGGCGAAGGATTCCACGTGGCTATACCACGGTGCCAGGTCTTCGTAGCGGATGGGCCAATCGACTGCGAAGCCATCGCGGGCGGGACCCTCGAAATCGTAGTTGCTCCAGCGTTGGGTTTGCCGGGCCCAGATCAGGGATTTGCCGCCGACTTGATACCCTCGGATCCAATCGAACGGTTTTTGTTGCACATAAGGATGCTCGGCGTCTTTGACGAAAAAGTGGTCGGAGTCCTCCTGCCAGGCATTGGCCCGATTCAGGATTGGATTGGCACGGCGCTGGGCGAGGGGAATGTCGCCCCGATGCTCAAATTCGTAGGGCATCATGTTCATCGTGGGATAGTCGACCAGATGACGCACATCGCGTCCCCGTTCGAGCACGAGGGTCTTGAGTCCCTTTTCGGTGAGCTCCTTGGCCGCCCAGCCGCCGCTGATGCCGGAGCCGACGACGATGGCATCGAAGGTGTGTTGTTTCAGGCCATTGATGGCAGGGTTAGCCATGAGTTTTAACCTCCGTTTGGGTGTAATTGCTGGCAGGGTAGAAGCCGTCGTAAGCGGGCGGGATCATCTGATGAGGGCGGACCTGGGTCATCACGTATTGGGACACGTTGTAGCCCTCGATGGTGCGACTGCGCATTAGGCGATTGAAGGTCCACACTGCCGGAGGGGTCGCCTCTTTCGATTTCATGCGGGTGAGGAGATTCACTCGCTCAGCGGTGTCGCAGTCGGTGAATGATTTTCCCGTTTGGGCGAGGGCGAAGGCGTCGATTTGGCGAAGGCCCTCGAGGAAGAGGGTTTGATCCTTCTTATCGTGACAGTCGTTGAGCATCAGCAGGACAAACAGATGAACCTTGAGGTCCTTGGCTCCGAGCGTGTCGGTGGTCGGAATGAGGGTGTCGACGACTTCGGCAAGCAAGTGTTCGTCGGAAGCCGTGACCTGCAGATTAGTCAGGCCAATCGAAACAGCCGTGGCACCACGCAGGTGGCGAGGAATCATCGCCGCGCCGGTGACGACCAGCAGCATGTTCTTAATCGCGATACGTCGGTTCATAGGAATGGAAGGGGATATTTTGTCCGCCGGAATGACCGAATGACGAGGGGGGCGAAGATTCGGATGGGACGCTAATGCGATGACACCTTGGGGGCTGGATTGTCAACCAGCGGAAACACGTCGGTTCAATCCGGCGGTGGGAGGCCCCTTTGCTGAGAGATTGACCTAGGCCGGGAAGCACCGCTTTTTCCGAGGGTGCTGTTATTGTGCTTCACATGGCTTTTGATCTTCGCGGTGCTGGGGGGCGCCGGAGTTCTGGCCATTAGGCTATCGCAAAAAGTGGCGACCGAATTGGACGTTGGATATCATGATGCATTCCAACGCGGTTGGATTGGATTCACTGCCTTGGTGGCGGGATGTCAGCTCTGGAATTTTTTCGCGCCGATAAATGGGATTACGCTGATCTGTGTGGTTTTGATTTCAGGGGTGGGCTGGGCCGACTACCTGAAGACCCGTCCGTCCCTTGGTCTATATGGGCGCACATCTCCGCGGCCTAAAATTGGGGTGGCGTTAATCACAATCCTCGCCGCCTTGGCGGTGATTTACCTCACGGCGACAGGTGTTGCCACGAAGGAGTGGAGCGGCGCCTGGGATACGGATCTTTATCATTTCAATACCATCCGTTGGATGAACGAATTTGCGGTGGTGCCGGGTCTGGGAAATTTGCATTCTCGCTTGGCGCATACCTCGGGCTTTTTTGTTTATTCGGCCTTGTTTGATAACCTCTGGTGGGACGGTCAGGCGGCGTGGTTTGCCCGGGGTAGTCTTCTGGCGCTTACCCTGACCCAGTGGGTGCTGGTGATCTGCAATTTCCCGCGAACGCATGCGCATTGGCAGCGCCTATATTGCTTGTTCACTTTGCCCTATCTGCTGTGGTTGGCGATGGAGAATCGTCCCGGGCTGTATTTCGATCAAATCGCGTTTTTGTTTCAGTTGGCGCTGGTGTTGGAGCTGCTCGATTTTTCCCGAATGATCCGGGTTCAACGGGATTCGCCCGGTGAGCAACAAGCGCTACGCTCGAATTGGCTGTTGAGATTGGTCTGTCTCGCGGTGGCGGGATACTCGGCCAAACCGATTGGAGCGGTTTCGCTGGTTGGCGTGGCGGTGATCGTAGGGTATTGCCTGATACGCGGGCTGCGCGAGATGCCGTTTCCACGGGCAGTGTGGCTGAGATCGGTCCTCGGGATCGGGGTGCTGGGGGGACTGGTCCTCGCCGGGCATATTTCGAGGAACTTCGTGCAGACCGGATGGCTGGGATACCCAGCTCCGATCGGGAAAACGGTAGTGGACTGGGCGATGCCCGCCAAACCAGCCACCGATAACCATTGGCTCCAATTGCAGTCGGTGGAGGGCCAATATGACGTGATCAAGGGGTGGGCTCGGATGCCCGGTCCGGAATATGCCCGAGCGGTTTCGGATGGGTTCGATTATTGGTTTCCGCTGTGGAAAGAACGGGAGTGGCGGGGCCTCAAACCTTGGTTGATTTACGTGGGGGTCGTTTTTGCGGCGTGGGTGCTGATCGTCGGGATTTATCGCCGCAAGGTGGCGGGGGATCTGGGCTGGCGGGTGGGCTTAATGATCCTCGCGGCGGCCAATCTGATGTTTTGGTTTACCTCGGCTCCGGACTATCGCTTTGGGCGTGGATTTTTTTGGATTTGGGTGGGGCTCAACGGTGCCATGGCGTTGGCCCCGTCAGGTAAGTCAAACCGCTGGTCTTTGGCGGTGGCGAGCATGGCGGGCGCCGTTCTCTTTAGTCAGTTGGGGCGAGACAATTTTCTGCTGAAACCAGATTCGTTAATTGGTTTGGGACGGGCGGCATCTTTGCCGACGAGGATCATGAATTTACACCCCAACGATCCAATTCCTTTAAATGTCTACGTGCCCGTGGAGGGAGATCGAGTTGGTGATAGTGAACTCCCGGCTACGCCTTATCCGCTGGCTCAGCTCGAGTGGCGCGTGCCGGGCGAGATCCAATCGGGTTTCAAATGGGTGCCGTTTTCGCCTTAGTTCGCGGTTGTTTGGGTCCCTTGGGTTTACTGGCATTGGCCATCCGGGAGACAAGCTCGCCGACCAAGGTGTTGGGGAATCTTCGACTGGGCGTGATTGCATAGAACGTTTCTTTGATTTGGGGAATCCGGTGAGTTTCCACCAGCATGCCATCCTCGATCTCGTCCCGGACCACCACCGGAGGCACCAGCGCGAGACCTTCGCCTTCGCGGGCCAGGAGGCGCAACATGGCCATGTCGTCGACTTCGGCCATGACGCGGGGGCGAATGCCGGCTGATGCCGTCATGCGATCAAATGCGGCGCGAGTATTGCTTTCCATGCTGGGTAAAATCACCGGCACGTCGTGGAAATCCTGTGGGAAAATCAGGCGTTTTTTCTTCCACGCCGGCACGCCAACCAAACCCACCGGTTGTTCGGCTAGCAGGTGACTGTGCCAAGGGGTTTCGGTGTCGCGGCGAGCGGGTGAATTGGATAAAACCAAGTCGACCTCGTGCCCATGTAATGCCACCAGCAGTTCGCGCTGAGCTCCCGAGCGAATTACCACCTCAACCTCAGCCCGGTGGAGCGCCGGTTTGAGGAAATCGACCTGAAAGTTTCGTGACAACGTGGCGACCGCTCCGACGCGCAAGACTTGGCGGGCAGCCCCGGGTGCGCGATTACGCATCACGTCCATGAGTTCTTCGCCGGCGCGACCGATGGTGTCGGCATAGTCGAGGGCAAGCCGACCCGCCTCGGTGAGTTGGAGTCCACCGCGTTCGCGTTCGAATAGCTTTTGCTCCAGACTTTCTTCCAGTTGCTTGAGCTGAATGCTGAGGGCCGGCACCGAAAGATTAAGCTTTTCGGCTGCACGCGTGATACTGAGCTCCCGGGCAATCATCCGGAAATAGCGCAGATGATGATAATTGAGGAAAAGAGGCATGGCAGGAGTTAAATTAAATTAAACACCTAATTCAAAACGATGTAATCGTCTAAAATACAAGTGATTGTTATGGTGGGTTCTGATGAGCCTGTTTATCTCCCTTCTTCTCTTAGCGGTGCCGGGACTGCCAATCTTCGCCGGCTTTTGGGCCCGCTTCAGTTCTCCGGAAACGGCCGGTCGCCTGACCGTGCGCGCTGCAGTTGGGTCCGCGCTCTTGGCGGCGGTGGCCGGGGTCACACTGCTGCTGCAGGGATCTCAGGTCGTGCGCTGGGCACCTTGGGGGGCCGATGCCGCGCTGGCCGCAGCCCTGCGGCTCGACGCGGTGTCTGCGACCATGATCCTGTTGATCTCGTTCTTAGGGGCGGTCGTGTTGCGTTTTTCGCAGCGCTATCTTGCCGGAGACCCTCTGCAAGCGCGGTTTTTCTCGTGGATGAGTTTTACGCTGGGGGCGGTCTTGCTGGTAGTCCTCTCCAGTCACTTGCTGTTGCTTTTGGCAGCGTGGATAGCGACCAGCCTTTGCCTGCATCGCCTTCTGTTACACTACCCTGATCGAGCTGGCGCCGTGTTTGCGGCGCGAAAGAAATTTGTGGTGAGCCGTTTGGGCGACTTCTGCTTGTTGACGGCGGCGTGGGTGTTGCACGCGCATTACCACACTTTCGATCTGGACCAAATTTTCGCGGCGGTGGCGGGGGGCAACACCGCAGGTTTGGGTGTCGTGGGACTGTTGCTCGCGGTGTGCGCCATGTTGAAGTCGGCCCAGTTCCCCTTTCACAGCTGGTTGCCTGACACGATGGAAACCCCGACGCCCGTGTCGGCGTTCATGCATGCGGGCATCATCAATGCGGGAGGGTTTCTCATCGTGCGGCTGTCGCCGATTCTTGCTGCAGCGCCGTTGGCCTCCCAGGTGCTGGCGATTGGAGGAGCGTTGACGGCCGCTTTTGGTGCCATGGTGATGCTCGCCCAGCCGAGCGTGAAGCGCGCCTTGGCCTATTCAACGATCGCGCAGATGGGGTTCATGATTCTGCAATGCGGTCTCGGTGCTTACGGCCTGGCGCTGCTCCACATCGTGGCTCACTCGCTTTACAAGGCGCATGCGTTCCTCACCGCCGGATCCACCATTGGAGCGGTGCCGCGAGTCGCTCTACCGCTGCGTTTGCCCGCCCTCACGGTGGGGGTATTGAGTGGGGGATTACTCGTGACTTTTGGGGCTACGGTCCTGCAGTGGGTGGCCCCCGGGGCGATCGCCTACTCAGGCGTGTTCACCGTGATCCTCCTGTTTGCGATCGCCTACCTGATCGCCCGGGCTTGGTCGGCCGGAGGAGGCGTGCGCGTGATGATTCAGGGCTGGGCGGTGGCCACGGCGGTGACCGTGCTTAGCTTCGCCTTACACGCAGTTTCGTCGGTGCTCTTCGGACATCTGTCGGCCAATCCTCCTCCGCGCGCCCTGTTGATTGGAGTCGGGGCGGTGTTTGCGGGTCTGTTTCTCTTTCAGTCACTCCTTTGGCGGACCAATCGCCATGCGATGGGGCGGCGTCTCTACGTGCATGTGCTCAACGGGTTCTATCTTGGCACATTTTTTAACCGATTACTCAACCAGCTCTGGCCGCGGCACGCTGTCAATTGATTCAGCCTCGTCTCTCTTTCGAACATGACTTCTCCTTCCAAATTTACCGATTCGCCTGCAGCCATTGCCGCTGCCTTGTCCCGCATTCCGCCGCTTTGGCCACTTAAGCATTTTGTTGCGGTCAATCCCTTCGTCGGACTCGTTGATCGCCCCTTTGCGGATGCCGCCGAACTGCTCCAACGCATCACCGGTGCGGCTCCGCTCATGAGTGCCGCTGATTACCGGCAAGCCTTCGATAAGGGTCGCATCAGTCTCGCCGATCTCGAGGAGGCGGTTGATGGGGAGTGGACCCCTGCTGAGCTGCTGAAGGCCCTGGACGAAGCGGAGAAACAATCATCGTTCACTCCGCTCGCCACGGTGGCTGATTTATTGGACAGCGAGCGTCCGCGTGCTCACTGGAGTGCCTTCGTGGTGGATGAAATTTCGAAATGGTGTGCGGTGACCTTCGACGAAAACCAGACCACTTGGAATTCGCCATGGAAATCGGCCGGTCTCTTCGAAGCGTGGCGAGCGGCCGCGATGCATGACCGCAATCCCGAGGTGTTTGGGGTGGATGGATTTCGCGCCTTCGTCGCGACGTTGCCGGCCGATGCCGAAGCCGCGATCGGGCACTGTCATGATCTACTCAATCCGGGAACGATCGAGCCGACCGATTTTTTCCATCGGCAATTGATCACGATCGCGGGGTGGGCGGGTTATGTGCAATACATCGTGCGTGAGGACAGCATGCGGGGAGTCGCCAACCACGCACTACAGGAGCTGCTCGCCATCCGTCTCGCCTACGATGCGGCGTTGTATCAAGCGTTTGGGCACGACAAAGTTTTTCGGACTGACTGGCAGGGGCAAACCGCGGCAGCCGTCAATACCCGGAGTCTGACGGCTCTCACTCGTTGGCAGTTCGCTTATGAGGCAGGCTATCAGCGAGACCTTGCCTCGGCCTTGACCCAACAGCCGGCCAAGTCCTCAACCTCGAGGCCGTCCGCGCAGGCGATATTCTGCATCGATGTGCGCTCGGAGGTCTTGCGGCGTCATCTGGAAAAAGCGCTGCCCGACAGTCAGACCATTGGCTTCGCGGGGTTCTTTGGGTTTCCTGTTTCGCACCGACCTGGGGTGTCCTCAGTTCACGCTTCACGTTGTCCGGTCCTGCTGGTTCCTCCGGTCGAAACCTGCGAGCCGATGAAGCCGGAAGCTGCCGCCGCACTGCGCGCGGAGCGGGCCTCCGCCGGGGCGTGGAAAGCGTTTCAAAACTCGGCAACCTCGTGCTTTTCCTTTGTGGAAGCAGTGGGGTTGGTGTTCGGTGCGGTGCTCGGTCGCAAGGGTAAGTCGAAGGGGGTGTCCTGTTCACGGGTCACGCCCGACTTTGCTGATGGACCGCTCGAGACGCGAGTCGCGCTCGCGGCAGGCGCGCTGCGTAATATGAGTTTGGTCAAAAACTTCGCCCGGCTCGTTTTGGTTTGTGGCCATGGCAGCCAAAGCGCCAACAATCCTTACGCGTCCGGTCTCGATTGCGGTGCCTGCGGAGGCCACGCCGGCGACGTCAATGCACGTCTCGCTGCGGCTACGCTCAACGATCCCGTCGTCCGGGCAGGGCTCGCCGGGCAGGGCATCGTGTTGCCGGCCGACACCGTGTTCATCGCCGGCCTCCACAATACGACGACCGACGATGTAGAGCTGTTTGAGCTTGAAAAGCTACCTGCCACTCACCGGACCGATCTTGCGAAACTCCACGAGGCCTTGGTTCAAGCTGGAAGGGCCACTCGTTGCGAACGCGCACCAGTTCTCGGGCTCGAAGACGTGCCCGCTGATCGGGTCGATGCAGCCGTTCGGGCTCGGACCGTCGACATTGCCCAAGTCCGACCCGAGTGGGGACTCGCCAACAATGCGGCGTTTGTGGCGGCCCCGCGCAGTCGCACAGCCGCGCTCAAACTCGATGGGAGAGTGTTCCTGCACGACTACGATGCGTCAGCGGATCCGGAGGACCAGGTCCTCAACCTCATCCTGTGCGCCCCGGTGGTGGTCGGCAGTTGGATCAATCTCCAGTATTACGCCTCGCGAATTGATCCGCAGCGCTACGGGTCCGGCAACAAGGTCCTGCATAACGTGGTCGGAGGTCTCGGAGTGTTGGAAGGTAATGGGGGCGATCTCAAAGTCGGGTTGCCGCTCCAGTCCATCCACGACGGCGCCAACTTCGTGCACGAGCCGCGTCGACTTGCGGTCTACCTCGAGGCCGAACCGAAACGCATCCTCGCGGTGCTCGATAAAAATCCAGAGGTTCGTCAACTGTTCGATCATGAATGGTTGCATCTGTTCTCGTTGCAAGATGACGAGTGTTTTCGATACCGCAACGGTCGCTGGATGCGGGTGCCAAAGCCCGCGCTAGCCCCGGCTGAGACGATGGGGCGAGGTCGCCACAAGGCCAGTGCTCCGGTTGAAAGCGTGGAGGAATTGATTGATGAATCCAGCCGCTTGCCGGAACCCGTTTTGACGCGTTAACTGCCAGAACCCAAACTAAGCGAAGACTTCCTGGATCATCGCCGGTTTCAACCAACGACTCGAGTCGCCTCAACTATCCAACATACTGGATAGGGCGGTGGCGATACCGAGAAAGGACATGAAGCCGGCGATGTCGGTGATCGTGGTCAAAATGATGGAAGACGAGAGTGCCGGATCCTGTCCAATTTTTTTCAATACGATAGGCACCAATCCACCTGCTACGGCGGCGATGACCATCGATGAGATCATGGCGAGAGCGATAATTAGTCCGAGTCCCAGGCTGCGGCTCCACACCAACACACCTGCTCCGCAGGTGATGGCGATGGCAATGCCGTTGATGGTGGCCGCCCCCATTTCTTTGAACAAGATTCGGGACCAGTGTCGCACAGTGATCTCGCGCAGCGTGAGCCCGCGCATGGTCACGGCGAGTGCTTGTGCTCCGGTATTGCCAGATTGTCCGGCCGCGATGGGCAGGAGGATGGCCAGGGCAGTGTATTTGGAGATGGTGTCTTCAAACATGCCCACCACGGCCGCGGCAAGGAAGGCGGTGAGTAGGTTGATCTGGAGCCAGGGCTGGCGCTTTTTCACCGCAAACCATGCACTGGAAAGGGCTTTTTCGTCTTTGCTCACCCCGACCATCGAGCCGAGATCTGCGGCCATTTTTTCTTTGAGTGTTTCGAGAATGTCCGATTCGTAGATGATTCCAATCAGGCGTTCGTTGCCGTCCACTACCGGAAGGGTTTCGAGGCGTCCGGATTGCATCATTTCCGCTACATCGTTGCGCTGGTCCAGCACCGTGGCGGAAGCGCGAATCGGCTTGGAAAGCGTGGAAAGTTTTTGCTCAGGGGAGGCGAGGACCAGTCGCTGCATGTCCACTTCGCCGAATAGATGCATATCGTCATCGAGCAGGAAGACGCTGGCTAAGGCTTCAATCTTTTGGTTGCGCAGTTGGGTGATCGCTTCGGTCACGCTGACGCTGGCATTGAACGCGATGATATGGGTGTCCATCAAACGTCCGGCGCTATCGGTAGGATAGTCCAAAAGGTCGCGGATTTCCGCGCCGACGTGGGCTGGCATTTCCCGCAGATAGGCTTCGCGTTGCGCTTCGGAAAAACGACTGAGGATCGCTCCACAGATGCCGGGATCGAGCGTCGTCAATAACTCGACGGCTTTCGCTGAATTGAGTGCGAGAAGCAGACGATTTGCCACTTCCGGTGCCAGTTTTTCCCAGACCGGTTGCAAGGCGTAGATGGGTTGTTCGTCGAGCACCGCTGCAACGTCTTCGCTCGGCATCACCTCAATGCGGCGGGCGGCATCCTTGGGGAAGTCGAGCAGGAATGTGCGGGTAAGTAAATCAGCTGCTGGGGTAGAAAGAGGGGGGGCGGAATTCATACGTCAGCGTTTTTCTGATTCAAAAAGAGTGTTGGCCAAGGCGACGAAACAGGCGGAGTAAGCCTGCACCATTTGACTAATGATACTTTGATCAGCCGGTTCGTCGGCCGGCCGGGCGGCGTGAGCCAGACCCCGACGCAAATCGGTGTGACGAATCACGCCCACGAGCCGAGCGGTGCTGTCCACCACCGGGAGGTTGTCGCGGGTTTGCCAGCCGGGATTGTTCGCCTCCGTTTCCAAGTTGGCGCGCCCAAGTAGGCGCGTTTCGGTCGGCTGCGAGATGCTGGTGATGGCCAAATCGTGGGCTGATACGATTAGCTGGCCCATCGTCACCTCACCCTGCAGCAGACCATCACGGTCCACGATGGGAATTAGGTGATGTTCGGTTGCCACGTCGTGTTGGGCCATCCGCTCCAGTGCTTCGCCGACCTTGCAATCGGACGGCAAGACAAGTCCATTGGGAATCATCCAGGCGCCCACGGAGTCGTCGGAGTAATCGAAAATGATTCGAAGGGTGAGACGCACTTTTTCGGGGAACAGGTCATTGATTTGCCTCTGCGTATCCATCGGAATATGACGCAAGATGGTGGCGATGGCATTGTTGCTCAAAGGTGCCAGCGTGGCGGCGCTCGTTTCGGGCGCCATGTGCCGACAGATCTCCGCCGCGTAGTGAGGGAGCATCCGATCAAAGACCCCAGTAGCATGAGCGAACGGCACACTGGCAAGGAATGAAGCGACCTCGGCGGGAGGTTGTAGTTCGAGCAACCGGGCGGCCGCGGCGGGCTTTGATTGCAGGAAGGCGAGGGCGAGCCCCAGGGGTTGGCCGGCCATTTTAGGCGGAAGGGGTTGAGGGTGAGTCGGCGGGGGGCGCGTCAGCGGCATGGGAGGCCACGGCATCTGCTCGGCGCGTAATAAAACTAATGTCGTCGTCGAAGCGACTGGCGGGGATGACTGCTTGTCCGGTGGGGGTTTCAAGGATCAGCGCGGTAGACGTAATTTGGGCCACCGTGCCCGTGACGCCACCGATGCTCACCTCTTGGCCGATACGATATACTTTGCGGCAGTTTTGAGCACCAATCACATTGGAAGCCAGTGAGCGGGCGCCCAGTCCGAAGGCCAGTGCGCCGCCGGCGAGAAATACCCCGACGATCACCATCAAGGACTCGGTGAGAAAGTGAACATTGATCCCGAGTTGTTCGATGCCGATCACGGTCATCGTGAACACCACCGCCAGTTGACCCACGCGGCCCACCAGTTCGGGTTTTTGTAATTTGGCTGAGGCGGCCGCCCGGGTGGCAACGGTCTTGACGCCCGATCCCAGCAAGACGCCAGCAAAGATGATGATCATGCCGGTGATGAGCTGCGGCAGGAACCGCACGAGACTCCGGGTCCAATCGGTAAACAACGACCAGCCGATGAGATTGGCCGCTGCAGCGACGAAAAACAAAATGACGGCCCAGAATGCGACTCTACTTATCAGGGCGGCATACGAGAAGCGCAGACCGCTGGATCGCAGCCACTCGAGGCGGAGAGAAGGAGGGAGGATGGAGTCGAGTCCCTTGATCAACTTGCGCACCGCAACTTTTACTCCGATGGCGACAACCCAACCGATGAGGACGAGCGCAATTGCCCCCAATAATTCGGGCAGGATACTCACGACCTTGTGGGCCAAACTGTCGTAGGTCTGAGAGATCGAGGTGTGAAGATTGAAAGTCCCCGATTCCACAGATGATGCCGCCATGCGGCGAAGCCTAGTTTTGCCGGGAAACCAAGGGCCAGCCTTTAGTGTCATCGATGGGAAGTTTCGCTTGAAACGCCATAATCAATAGCTCGTTCATTGCTTTAAATCGAGGAGCGAAGGAAGGACGGAAGGCTCGCGGTGGGTGGTTGCTGAAACGTAGGTATTTTTGATCGTTGTGATTTTGGCGATACTTCGGTGGCAAAAGCGCTCGCACATTTTTGCAACTTTTGGCCGAGCCGATGGGTGATGGGAATATAACCAGTTTCACCGTCGGATCCGTCGTCTACTCGGACCGTCTTTCTCTTCTCAGATCTGCCCCTTCCTTCTCGGCTTCGTTTAGTCGGGTAAATTCCAGCGCCACCTCGTTATGAATCTTCTCCGTGTTGTTACTTCTCAGACCATCCTGTTTGTCGGGTTATGTTTCTCGCCCTTGGGGGCTCAACCCGCATTCCCTTCAAGTCCTGCTGATGCCCTGTTGTTATACCCCGATGTAGAACATTTTGTGGTCGCCCAATCGTTGATCGAAGCGGGAGAGAATCCGGCCTCCGTGCTGCAAACGCAGTATTTCGACAAGGGCTCTCCTGGTTTGGTCGAGTTTCTAAACCGTCACGAAATGAGTGCCTCGCAGCTGGTAACCGCGATGGAGAAATTTCCGGAACGGTATGCCCAAATTTCATCGTGGCTGCGGACCGTCGAATCACTGCGGGCCGACTACTGCATCCAATTGACGAACTACCAGAAAGTGATTCCCGATGCGATGTTTCCGCCCACCTACCTGTTGGTCGGAGATTTCAAAGGCATTGCCCAAGCTTCCCGGACTGGTCAACTGGTCACGATTACCCGGGCGCTGGACCGACCTGAGGTGCTCCTCAACGTCATGTTGCACGAGCTCTCGCACTTTCAGCAGGCGAGGAAAATGGGCTTTCAGACTTACGTCGGACTCTACGCTCAAAAAGACAATATGCTGGCCCTGATTCTACGGGAAGGTGGCGCAGAGTTCGTGACCTATCTGGTTTCGGGCCGAGTTTCTCAAATCGAAGGTTTGGACTACCTCGAGGCTCACGAAGAAGAACTCAAACAACGCTTTCGCAAAGATCTAGCCGAACAGTCTACGGAGTTCTGGTTGTGGGAAACGCTGGATCAGGATGAGATACCAGCTCTGTTGGGCTACGTCATGGGTTTCAAGATCTGTCAGGCATATTACCAATCCGCTTCCGATAAAGCCGCCGCCCTTGACGCGATCCTGAAGCTGGAGGATCCAGCTGCGTTCCTCGCTCAGAGCGGATACCTCGAACTCTGATGGTTCAACCCACCTCTTTTATTAGTCGATGACGGGGTTCGGAAACCATATGATGGTAGAGACGTCATACCGTGACTTTTGACAAAAGTCGTTGAACAGCTTTTTGATTTTCTGAATTTAAAAGGTGGCGACGCACAAATTGACTTACCGACGCGGGTTGTCCCATTGCCAGTCTGTTGGCCAACCATCCGTTGCTCACCGATGTGCTGGTTTTGAGCAAGGCCGCCAATAATACCTTCTCTGACGCTGACTTTTTCGGGGAAAGCTTGGTCAGGTCGATCTTTGCCGCTCGGGCAAATGCTTGCAGACTCTCTTCCCAGCTGTGCGCTTGTTCCGCTTTCACCTCATCTGCTTCCAAGCCTTCGAATCGTCGCGTCCGCCACTTCGCTAGTTCAACGCTCATGGTTTCACTTAAGGTTTTCCGGAAGTCTGGACTGCCCACACACCATCCGCGGCTCAGGTGCTTCGACGTGTGCAGTTCGTTTTGGCTCTTTTCGCCCATGATGGCCTCCAAGCGGCGCACGTAGGCTTTCCAACCGTTCCGGTTTATTGCGCGAATTCCTGCCGCATACAGCACTCGTTCGCCGTCCATCCATGGTTCCGATCGACGCGCCAGATGCTGCCAAAGGCTACCGTAGCGATACGTCCCGATCTCGCTCATCGACACGACTTTTGCTCTGACTGGGTTGAGGTGAATGTAGTCGCAAACCCGGCGGAACCCCTCGCCGTTCTCAATGACGAGCGATTTAAAGCGTCCTTGGAACGGTCGTCCGGTTTGACCGCGATAGCGATTGCTCCGGCACACCCAGGTCCCCTGCAACCACTTCATGCCCTGACTCAGGTTCGGCTCAGGTGTTTCGAGTGCCAGATGGAAGTGGTTGTTCATCACTACATAGGCTGCCACTTTCCATCCGAACTTGATAGCCGCTTCTCCGAGCGTGCGTTCAAACGCTTCTGCGGCCCCCGGATTCGCGAAAATCTTCTGGCGATGGTTTCCCCGATTAATGACGTGATAAAGTGCTCCGGCGAACTCAAGTCTGGGCGGTCTGGTCATGCGCTGAACGGAGCGAGTGTCGCCAAATTAGTCAAGAGTCAAGGAATGACGTCTTTTGCGTTGGGCGGGGCATGGAATTAATTTGAATATTGCTCTCCGGGTGCAATTTACCGACAGATTAGGCTTCTATGACCGCTACTCCACGTTTTGTTTATGGTTTGGTTGCACTCGGTCTTGGATGGCTGTCGGTCTCCGCCGCGGAGGATTGGGAGTCCTTGTTTAATGGTCGCGATTTAACGGGATGGGATAGCTACTTAGGCGCGCCGTATGACGTGGCTTCAAAACGTTACGAGGGAGACCCTATCGGGTTGAATCAAGATCCTCATAATGTGTTCACGGTCGTAAAGGTGGATGGTCAGCCGACGGTGCGCATTTCGGGTCAGGATTTTGGTGGTATTGCTTCGGCACGAGAGTTTGAGAACTACCACCTCCGGTTGCAGTTCAAGTGGGGCACGTTGAAGCACCCGCCGCGGACCGAAGTGGTGCGCGATAGTGGGGTGTTGTATCACTCCGTGGGCGCTCCGGCGAGTGGGTCACGCTTTTGGATGACCTCACAGGAGTTTCAGGTGCAGGAGGGTGACTGCGGCGACTATTGGCGAGTCGGGGCGGATATCGCGCTGAGCATACGATGCCGAGAAGAGACCGGACCAGATGGGAAACTTCAGTATCGCTACGATCCGGCCGGTAGGACGGTGACGTTCGACTTGGACAACCCCGGGCCGCGCAGCTGTAAGAAATCGCCCGATGCCGAGAAGCCGAGCGGGCAGTGGAACACTCTCGACCTGTATTGCTATGGCACCAGTGCGATGCACGTGATGAACGGCGTGGTCGTCATGATCCTACATGACTCTAAACTGACTGACGGTGACGGCGATTATAGGCCTCACCCTAAAGGCAAGATTCAGATCCAATCCGAAGGCGCGGAGATTTTTTATCGCGATATCAAGATCCGTCCCATCGACCGACTGCCGGATCTGCAGGTGGTCGGGAGTTTGCCGTAGGGTGGGTTTGGGCAGGGGTTTTGTAAGGAGGATTTGACTCAAGAAACCAGACGCGGGCTGAAGCACCGCGCCACGTTGGGTGGAGCTACCGGAATAGCCATTACTCCGGCTGATACCCGCGCCACATCCACACGAGGGTGTCGGCCAGCGTTTGTTCGAAGACCGTCTTGTCGCAGTGCTTGGTGGCTTTGCTGAAGACGAAGCGGTAGTTGTAGCCCTTGGCCTGCAGTGCGGCGGCGGTTCGCTGATTGGCCATCACCCAGTTGTGATAAGAGTCTTCGGCTCTTCCCGCTCCGTTGTCGTTCTCGGAGACGTGCGTGAAGATTCGCAGCGGCTTCTTTTCACTGTTTTCGATCAGCTTCATGCTGGAATGGTATTCCCACGCTCCGAGCGGAAATTTCGCTTCTTCCGGAGCGTCGTCGTCCTGTTGATCGACGAAGGTGCCCGAATAGGTGATTAAGCGCCGAAACAGGTCCGGGCGGAACCACCCCATGGTCAGCGCGGCTGCTCCGCCGGAGCTGCAACCGAAGGCCGCCCGGCCCCACGGATTTTTGGTGAACGCAATGTGGGGGTATGCGGCCCGGATTTTTTTGTCGCTAAGCACGGCGGGCAGCACCTCGTCGTTAATGAAACGCGCGTAGCGGTCGGAAAGGGTGTCGTATTCGAGACCGCGTTCGCTGCCCTTGCTGTCGTCGCCGCCGTTTTGCACGGCGATGGCGATGAAGGCAGGAAGTTGTCGATTTGGATCCGAAGAAATGGTCAGGTTATCCAGAGCGTTGCGCACCAGGTTGAGGCGATTGGGTCCGTCCTGCATGACCATGATGGGGGCGTCGTCGCCATCCCGATAGGCGGCAGGCACGTAGACTGTGATCGTCCGGGCCTCACGGATTGGCTTTCGTGGATCGAGGGTGGAATCATCGCCGCGGAACAGGTTGCTTTCGGCCAATGCCATGGAGAACTCGAAGAGTTGTCCATGCGGGTTACCGCGGTCAGTTAGATCGGGATCGATCGAATACTCCGGCCCTACGACATGGTTTCCGTTTCCCTCCATGCCGGGATTCTCGGTGTAAGCTGCCTGGGCGAGGGTCACGCCGTTAAGCAGGCTGAGTAGCGCGAGTAGTAGGGGGAGGGAACGGAGGAGGGGTGGGGGCTTAGGCATGTCTCTCGGGGAGCTTCAGGGAAATTACTCGTTCAGCAAGGTCTGGTTTTTTGGGGCGGTGGAACCACTTGCGTTCGGCAAATTGATTGGGGTCGGATGTAATCTGGACCCAACCAAACGAGTCCACCAATGGTGGATGATTGATTTGTCGTAGTCGCAGATCAGGACGGAAATGCTTCGAACTGCGGCAAGTCATCCCCGATTTCATACCAAGGAGCTTTGTCGCTCACCCAGATGTGGCAGGAGGGCGCGATCGATGGAGCGTCGACCAAGGTTCCGAGGGTGACGTGAACGTATTTGTTTTCCCGCACGACGGAGTAGAGCAGTGAAGAGCACTGACCGCAGAATGCATTATGCCCTGCATCGTCCCCATGAGTAGACATTCCTTCCTTTCCCCGGGTGATTCTCAATTTCTCGGACTTGATTCCCGCCAGCGGTTTGAACGCCGAACCGGTCGTCCGCCGACAATCGGAGCAGTGGCAGTTTAACGCGTATTCAAATTCATCCGCGACCTCATAAGTCACGGCTCCGCAAAAACACTGTCCGTTGAGTTGGTTCATTAGGGGAGGGGGTCAGCGCGTCCGACGTAGCGTATGGACCGTGTATTCGCCGGGACAATTGATCCGGGCAGGCACGCCGCAAGAGCCCGTTCCGACCGATGTGTAGCCTTGAGCACCGGCGGCTGTCCAAGCACCACGAATACGTTTGGCCGGTTGGTTTTTAAGGGGAACATGGAGCCAGCGTCCGCCCGGGAGGCACAACTGCCCGCCGTGGGTATGGCCGCATAGGACCAGATCGAAACGGCCTTCCGGCAATTCGTCAGCAATCTCCGGGGAATGCGCCAGCAATACGGTGAACGCATCGGCTGGAATCCCACGGGTCGCGGCGGTCATGTCGTGGGTGCGATAAAAATGAGGGTCGTCGATGCCCACGATCCAGAGTCGCTCACCGTTGCGTTCAATGTTGGCAGATTCGTTTAGCAGGATGGGGAGTCCGTCCGCCTCGAGAGCCGGTACCTGTTCGATGAAGTCGTGGTTACCGAGAATGCCGAAACGGGGCACATCGGGGAGCGTGGCCAAGAGTCGATGGGTATCGGCCATAGCGGGGTTGAAGTCCTCTCGCGTGGAATTGCGAAAGTCGCCGGTAATGACGATGGAGTCGCAGGCAACTCCCCGCAAACGGCTGATCAGCGCATCAGTGAATTCGGGAGCGAGGTCGAGATGCAGATCGGTGAGCTGCAGCAGGCGAAAGCCCTCAAAGGCCGCGGGCAGACGGGGGAAATGCCAAGTGCGCTCGACCAACTGTGGGTTGAGATGATTGGCGCGAGCGCGGCGAGCGAGCCGGGTAAGGATCAGGCACTGGTTGACGAAGGCGTCGAGTGGGAAGTGCTTTTCGAGTCTGAAGATGCCACTGCCTTGGTGGGCCATTTGCGCCCAGTGGCTGGCCTGGGTCATGAGTCGGCGCTGGAGACGCTCCGATCCTAAGCGAAGGGAGAGGCTCGCGTAGGGTTCGGGTAAGTGTGATTCCATGATCGGGGGAGGGGGATGGATCCGATTGTTGCTGTATTACGCTGAACCTGAAGGGAGACGGTTGCGAGCAAATGCTACCGGCGTGATTATCGAGTTACGAACCGACGCGGGCGGGGGTGCAGGGGAAAGTGAAGAGAGAATGTGAAACGCTCAGGATTGGGCGCTTAAACAAGCGGAGGTTATTGAAACTCGCGCGGCGGGGGAGGCTGGCTCGGATTCGATCATCGCTAGGATGAAGTCGGGGGAAATTACTCAATGAAGGGAAGGCTCGTGCCGGAGCTATCTTCCAAGAAATAGCCGAGTTTTTGAAGGGTGCGGACGCGTTTACGATGCATGTGAACGAAAAGTCGGTGGGCGGGTTCATGGTAGTCGTAGATGCGCACGTCGGTTTTGTTGGCGTGCGCCCGGTGGAGGCGTCCGGCGTATTGGATGACGCGGCCGGAGAAGGAGACCGGCGTGGTGAGGAAGAGCGTGTCGAGTTGTGGCAGGTCGAATCCTTCCCCCAGGAGTGAGGCGGTGGCGAAAAGGGCGAAGCCGTTGCCGGTGTCCGCTCTTGTTGTGAGGTATGCCAGAATGGCTGCGCGGTCACGGCGGCTGGTGGAACCGTCAAGACGCTGCAGGGTTGGGGGCGTTGGGATACAGGAGTCGTCGGGCGACTCGGCGAGGAATCGGGCGGCGTGGGCTTGAAGGTTGGCAAGGTGCTCGCGGCGGTCGCTGAGCACGGCGATGGCGCGGCCTGCGCGGAGGCAGGAGGCGATGTCGGCGGCGATTTGTTCGTTGCGAGCGCGTGAGTTGACGAGAGCAGACCAGAGTTCGTGAATAAGGGAGTCGGGGGGCGGTAGATCGAGGGAGCACGTGCGCACGATCAGCCGGCGTTGTTGGGAGGCATCCGAGTCCGCGACGATGGTGTGACGGATAGGACCGCATTGCAGATGAAGAAGTTTCTGAAGACCGTCCTTCCGACGTGGAGTAGCCGTCAAGCCAACGATAAAGCGGGCCGGACACGCCTTGAGTGCTGCTTCGAACCCTGCGGCGGGAACGTGGTGACATTCGTCGATGATGACGTGGGTGTAGGGTGCAAGAAGCTCTTGGGGGAGCGGACAACGAGCCACAGTTTGCAGCATGCCGATCGCGATGCAGGCGTTGGCGGTTCGTTTGGCCCCACCAAGGCGGTGGATGTCGCCCGGACCAAGATCGAGGAGGGTGATGAGCCGTTCGCGCCATTGTTCGAGAAGGGCGTTACGGTGAACGATGATGAGAGTTTTTACGCCGCGGCGGGCGAGGAGCGCGCAGGCCATGACGGTCTTACCTGCGCCGGGCGGGGCGACGAGGACCCCTTCGTCATGGGCGAGCAGGGCCTCGACGGCGGTGTATTGGATGGCGGTGAGAGTGCCGTTGAAGGTGACAGCAAACGGTGTGGCTGACGGACGTTGATCGGTGATGCTGAGGCGCCCTCCCGCCCGGTCTACGAGTTTCGTGGCGTCGGCGATTACACCCCGTGGGAGGATGAGTCGGTCGGGGTGCAGCTCGCCGGCGAAAAGGAAGCGCGGGGTATCGTAGGTGGGAAAGCGCAGGCGCTGTTTTTCGTGGAAGATGGGGTTGGCGAAAGTGGCGAGACGTTTCAAAGCGCCGGTGAGTCGGGCGGGAATATTGGTGATAGGTTTTCAAGTTGGGCGTTGCGCACCGCGTTGAGCGCATGGGGGAATAGGTCGCGAGTAATACTGCCGGGGAGCAGGTCGAGGGCGGCTTCATCTGCTAGGAGTTGGAACAATTCGGAATCGTCGGGTGCGGTCCTGTCGGGGAATCCGATGTCAAACGGTGGAGTGGCGCGAACCAAGGCGGTGTCGAGATCGTCGCGAGTGTGGCGAGCAAGGCCAGCGAGGTGCGTCCACTGATCGATGATCGGGTCGAGGTCGTCGTTGAGAAAGATACTGTAGCCGCGGTCGCGGGCGACCTTCTGTAGCGGCAGGGCGATCAGATTGCCGAATCCGCCGGAGGGAAGAGTGTCTTGGTTGGGGAAGAGCCGGTCGTAAGTTTCGAGGCGAAGCGTGGGATGGAGAATGGCGGCGTGGGCAAGGATGAATGTTCCGAGTCGACGGGCTAGGGCAGCAGGCGCGGGTTCGGCGAAGAAGAGCCAAGCGTGGCCACCGTTGCCGGAACGGGAGCGTTCGGCGGCGATGCAGAGACCGAAGTTGGCGGCAGCGCGACGAAAAGCGGTGAGGTCTTCGCGCCAGCCGGATCCACCGAAATCGGCGGCGAGGAAGGTGCAGGTATCGTCGGCGCGGATGGCGTAGGTGCCGATGGTGTGTTGCCCCGTGAGGTGGTCGCGGACGGCGGCGTTATCGAGCGGAGGGAAGGATTGATGGGGACACGCGGTGCATTTGACACGGGGCTTTTCGCAGATGCCGCGAACCCATTCGCTGCGGCAGGCGGGGGAGTAGCCTTTGATTCCAGTTTTGGAGTTTGCCCAGAGGCGCGGATAGACGTCGGTGCGGCAAGCGAAGAGGGAAAGAAATAGCGCGACTTTTTCGTCGGGGAAGCAGGGAACGGCGACTGAAACTGAGGCGGTCAGCGGGAGTTTGTGGGCCTCGCTTTGGGTGAGTTTGGTCTGTTCCGCAAGAAGCTGGGAGCGGCGTTCCTCCAGTTCGCGCAACTCAGCAGCAATCACAGCGAGACGGGAGGCGGGAGGATTAGCGGGCATGGTTTATACTTATGAGATTAACGTCCGGGCCGCAGTTTAAAACGCCGTCGGCGTGGATCGCTGATTCGAGATAGGTGGTCATGGCTCAACGGTCCCTCCTGAAAACGCTCACGAATGGTGGCGTAACTAAATAGAAGGGACGGGTTAAAAATAGAATTGACGAAGGAGGAGATTTTGGTCGGGGTGGGGGGATGAGGCAGGCACGATTTAAGATTGATGCGAGAATGGGGGCGGCGGTTTACCATGTGATGACGCGCACGGTGAATGGGGAGCGGTTGTTGGATGATGTGGCTAAGGAGGTGCTGCGGAAACAGCTGTGGCAGGTCGCCGACTATTGTGGTCTGGAAATAATCACTTACGCGATCATGGCCAATCACTTCCATGTCTTGGTGCGCGTGCCGAAACGATTGGAGATTACCGACACGGAACTCGTTCGGCGCTACCGGGTGCTCTACCCAAAACCAACAAAATACCAGACCGCGCGGTTCGAGATCATTCAGTCTCAGCTTAACGCCGGGGGCGAAGAGGCAAATGCTTGGCGGGATCGTCACCGAGCGATGATGGGGGATCTTTCACCGTTCATGAAATTGGTGAAACAACGGTTTTCCGTTTGGTTCAACCGCAGTCACCAACGCTACGGCACTCTGTGGGCGGAGCGCTTCAAGAGTGTGCTGGTGGAGGCGAAAGCGGGAGTCATAAAGACCATGGCCGCTTACATCGATTTGAACCCGGTTCGCGCCGGTGTGGTGAAGGATCCCAAAGACTACCGTTTTTGCGGTTACGCGGAGGCAGTGGCGGGAAATTCAGTGGCTCGGTCGGGGCTTTCGCAATTGATCGAAGGCGGACGTTCACGTGGCTGGCGATGGACCCATGGTTCCTATCGCAAGACGCTGTTTGGCAAGGGGGCGGCACCGAAAGAACGAGGGGCGAAGATCGATGGGGCCGCGATGGAGCAGGTCATCAAGTCGCAGGGCAAATTACCGCTGCATGAGGTGCTGCGTTGTCGGGTAAGATATTTCAGCGACGGTGCAGTCCTAGGTGGGCAAGCCTTTGTGCAAAAACATCTAGCCGTTTATCAGAGACTGACAGGACGGCGGAGTCGCACAGCACCTCGGCCTATTCCGCAGGTGGCCAATTGGGGGGACTTGGCGACTTTACGGGGGCTGAGACGCGGAGCTTTCGGCTGAGGGCAAAGCAAGGCAGCTAGATTCAACGGCGACCAATCAGCCGTGGGTTTAAGCAATTCAGCTACCGTTTGAGGTGGTGGTTCTGAGGCTCTGGCGTTGCCTGGATCCCGGGAGAGAGGCGCGGTTATTTTAACCACGAAGGATCCGAAAGCCGTCCCAGGCTCGGGCGCGTTTACTGTGCTGGTAGTGCGCGATTCGTGTTTTGAACGGGCACGATGAAGGCTGACTGGCTTGGGTTTGAACACGAAGGGCGCGAAGGGAGCAAAGCCGTCAGCCGCAGGGGAGATGCGGGCTGAAGCACCGCACTACCCGGGGGGCAGTGGCGGGCTTCGGCGAGCGAAGCCCCTACTATCAGGGAGAAAGAATGAGAACGAGGGGCTACTATGGCTTACGGGTCGATCTTCCAGCGGGTGGATTGGATGGTGGGGCGGGTTTCATGATAGTAGACGGTCAGGATTTCGCCGGGGGCAACTTCGATGGAGGCGGGGTAGCCCAGATCTCTATTGGGGGCGTCGGCGCGGAGGATGATTTCGGGGAATTCCTGCCAGTTGATTCCGTCGCTACTGAGGCTGGCGCGTTGGCCGTAGGGGAATCGTCGATACCCGTAGGTGGCGAGCAAACGGCCGTCGCTGAGCACGGTGAGATGAACGGGAAATCCCCAGCGACCGGATGAGGCGGGTTCCGACCAGGTCTGGCCTTGATCATCCGAAGTGGTGACCCAGAACTGAAGCTGATCGCCGCTGTCGTTGTAGGGAATGGAGGTGGCGCGAATGGCGACCACGATGCGACCGGAGGGAAGCTGAGCGACGTGGGGTTCGCCGAAGCGGAGCTTTTCGGTTTGGGGCGTGGCGATGACGTGGGACTTGACCCAAGGGCCGGTGGAGGCGGGCGCGGTGTGGATGGCAATGTTGCCCTGCTCTTCGCGGTAGGCTGCGGTGAGCCAAGTGCCGTTGGCCAGCACGATGCCACCGTGCACGGCGTCGGGGCCACGGACGCGTTCGCCCCAGGTGTGGCCGTGATCGCGGGAGGTGAGGGTCCAGCGACCTTGGTTGTCGGCGGCGGCTTGGTAAGCGGGGGTGCGGACGTGGTCGATCCACGCGGCGATGGTGGGAGCGGGGTAGGAATCGGGAGAAAGTTTTTGGTAGGCTTCGACGGTCCAATTGGTGGTCCAGATGTGGAGGGCAAGGGTGCCGTCGGGTCCGGGGGTCAGGCCGATGTCGCGGTCGTCGAGAGGCGAGTCATAAATCGTGGTAGGGCCGGTCCACGTGTGACCGTTGTCGGTGGAGCGAAGCATGACCGCTTTGCCGTTGGGTCCGAGGTGTTCGTCGGTGCTGCAGAAGGTCAGAAGGAGGTCGCCGTTCGCGGCGCGGTCGATGTCGGGCCAGGCGGAGTAAACGGAGGGATCGGCGAAGAGCGTGTCGTGACGGAAGGTAGTCACCCCGGGGGCGGGTTGGGCAAGTGGCAAGGGCTCAGGGGCGGGGAAGAGCGTGTGCCAGAGCGGGAAGATGTAGTCGGATCCGGCTTTCTGTAGATCGGTGATGTCGTAGGAGCTGACCTTGCCATTGGCCCAGCCCTCGTAGCCTTCGTGAGCGCGGAAGAGCAGGTCAGCCATGCCGATGGCCATGCGTTGCTCGATGTCGTGGCCACTGGCGTCGTCACGCCATTCGCCGAGGACTTTGAGGGTGGCGGCGGTGCCGAGGTGGATCATGGCGCAGTCGTAGGCGTAACCGAGACTGGTGCGCAGACCGCTGTTATCCATTGATTCGAATTCGTAGATCATCCCCATGCGGCCTTCGTAGGGGGAGAGGGTGGCATCGGTCTGGCGCTGGAGGAGACGCCCGGCGCGGTTGGCATCGACATTGACCTGGGTGCGCACGGCTTTGGCCCAAAGGCGGTCGGCCTGCGTGAGGTAGATTTCCCAAGGTTGGTGGAGGGTGCGACCGCGGTAGGTGAAAGGCTGGCGGACGCCGCGTCCATGCCCGGGAGGGGCGTTGCCGTATTGGTAGGGGCCGCCGTGCATGAGGAGAGCGGCCATGGCGCGTTCGTTTTCCCAAGTTTGGAGAATGTTGCGGAAGTTGGCGGCGACCAGTTGGGCGCGGAAGGCGGCGTAGTCGAAGGTGGTGAAGAACGTATCCAATTCGTCGGCACCGAAGTAGAGGGACGCAGCGACCATGATATCGACGTAGCCCTCGGTGATGTTGGGGTTCCAGCTCTTGTGGTTCTGGCTGATGCCGTCGAGCAGCACGTGGTAGTCGTTGGCGTCGCCGAGGGCGAAGTGGCCGGCCACGGCAAGCGCGTGCATGACGAGGTCGGCGCGGTGCCGGTCGTCGGGCGTGCGTTTGGCGATTAGGAGCGATTGGGCGGCGGCGTTGTGCGACCAGCCGCCGAGGCCGCCTTGGGCTTCGGGTTCGCGGGTGTTGCCGTCGGCGTCGGGGCCGTCGTTGCGCAGGAAAGACTGGAGTTTGGCGGCAAGGGACGCGGCGAGAGTGGTGTTCCCTAGACCTACACGGTGATCGGGGTGTTGCGCAGCGGCGACGGCCACGAGCTGC
>CAXBOL010000006.1:0-26060 GCA_963977295.1 uncultured Opitutaceae bacterium | reverse complement strand
CCGACCCATTTGTTGGGTGCGGATGGCATCGATGGTCGCTTTGCCGCAAAGGCCACAAGAGGACGAAGTAAAGACGTGCCGGGAGAGACGGTCGAGGTCGACAGATTCGGGGTGGGTGAGCCGGACGTTGATGACGTTGCCAGGACCGCCGTCGGCAGCGGAACAGGTATCCAAATCAAGGATGTCGGCAGTGGAGTGGAGCACGCCTTCGGTCAGCAGGAAGCCGGTGGCGAGCTCCTCGTCGTGACCAGGCGTGCGCATGGTCAGGGCCACGGACCGACCCTCGACCCGGATTTCCAGCGGTTCTTCCACCGCCACCTGATCGTCGAAGGACGTCGATTCGGCCCCGAAGGTGTGACGCGTGACCGGCGTTGACGAGCTGGACGCCATAAGATCAGGAACCGGTCGAGGTGATCTCGAGTTCCACGAGGGCGTTGTAGTCGGGCACGCCACCGCCGGCATCTTTACGATGACGATCCAGCAGGTGGTTACCCTCGGGCCAGTGGACTTGGAGGTTTCCGGGGGCGAGAGGCGCAAGATGCACCCGTGCGGCATAGGTGCCGAGGCTGTTTTTCAGCACCACGGGATCGCCTTGCTTGAGGTGGCGGGCGGCGGCGTCGTCGGCATTCATGAGCACCGCGTCGCGGGGGGCGTTGTTGAGGGGATCGATCTCGGCGTAGATGAGCGTATTGAACTGTTTACCGCGTCGGGTGCTGACGTGAAACACGCCCTCGGGTCGACCGCCGACGGGAGGCAGGGCGACGGCGGTCAAGTGGGCCCGACCATCGTCGGTGGCGCAGACTCCGCCCGCGCAAAGATGCGGTCCACCATACTGGAAGGCATCGCCGGATTTGGTCAGATTTTGAATCCCATCATAAAAGGGCACGACGCGGGCAATTTCGTTGCGGATCGCTTGTCCCGTTTCACAGCCAAACAGATGGGCCCGGGCGGGATCAGCGGCGATCGCGACCTCACGTAGGATGCGCCATTCGGCGCGAGCCTCTCCGACCTCCCGGGGGATTTCGGGAGTAAACATCACGCGACGTTCGGTGCTGGTTTCGGTGCCGCCGTCGGTTTGTTCGTAGCGGGTTTGGGCGGGCAGCAGTATGACCTCGTCGGACGGGTCGAGCAGCATCTGGTCGGTGACCATGATGTCCTGATGGACTCGGAATGGGACGCGCTCCAAGCATTCGGCGACGTAGTCGGGGTCGGGGAGGGTGCGGAGGAAATTACCCCCTAACATGTAGAACACGTCGAGTTCGCCGCGATGGCAGGCCTCGACCATTTCAGTCGTCGCCAGGCCGTTCCAGTCGGGGATGTCGAAGCCATAGTGTTGGCTGAGATTGGCCGCATTGGTGGGATTGAGGGCGAGGCCGCCGGGGAAGGCCGTGGCATAGGCTCCCATTTCGGCTCCGCCCTGCACCGAGGAGTGACCACGGATGGGCATGACGCCGCATTTGTCGCGACCGATGAAACCGCGAGCGAGGGCGGCATTGAGCACCATGCGCACGCCATCAGCACCCCACGGATGTTGGGTGATGCCCATGGACCAGACGAAGACGCCGGTCTTGGCATGGCCGATGAGTTCGGCGAATGAAATCATGCGACCGGCAGGGAGGCTTGTTCGAGGTCGGGCCAGGCCATCTGCCGGGCTTGACCTACGATTTCATCCCAACCGGTGGTGTGTTCTGCGAGAAACGTTTCGTCCGCGAGGCCAGCGGCATCGAGGTGTTTGATGACGCCGTAGAGAAACGCGATATCACCCCCTTGGGAAACCGCATACCACTCGTCCGCCAGGTCGGAACCGAAGAGCGCGCTATCGATATTGGACGGCACCCAATAGCGTTGCATGCCCGGTTCGAGGTAGGGATTCACCAAAATGATCTTGGTGCCCTGTTTCTTGGCCAAATGTAAGTATTTGGTCGATACGGGTTGGTCGTTGGCCGGATTCGAACCGAAGAACACGATCACCTCGGTGCCGAACCAATCGGAATAGGAGCAGGTTGAGGCCGAGATCCCGAGGGTTTGTTTCATGGCCGCGGTCGACGGGGAGTGGCAAAGGCGGGCGGCGTTATCGACGTGATTGGTGCCGAGATAGCGGGCGGTTTTTTGAGCGAGGTAGTAAATTTCGTTGGTCACACCGCGGGAAGTCACGAAGAACGCTAAGCGACGAGGGTCGGTGGCGCGAATGCGTTGGCCGATGGAAGCCAGTGCTTCGTCCCAGGAAATACGGGAAAAACCGGCTTCGCCCTTGCGACGGCGGAGTGGGTAAGCGAGGCGGCCGAGGGCGCGAAGCTGGCGGTTGTCCTGACCGCGGAGGGGGGCGACGTCGGCGAGGGCGTCCGGTGCCATGGCCGGCATGGTGTTCAATCGCAGGAGGTTTAGCCGCGTCATGCACAAGTGCGTGCCCTTGATGGTCCAGTCATGAAATCCAGAGACGCCGAGGGCGCAGCCGTCGCAGACGCCACGTGAAATCACGCGCCAGGCATGGGGAAGGTTGTCGCGGTTATCCCACACCACCTTGAGCATGTCGCGGAAGTGTTTGGGTTTGGTGTGGCCGATGCCGAAAGGGGAGAGTCGGGCCAGTTTTTGGAGAAAAGTGCGGGACGGAACAGACATGGGAGATTGGTCTGCCCTTGGTTAGGCAAGCCGCTTCAAAGCGCAATCACGCACATGGAAATTGACGGAATTGGTCCGCCGATACCACCAGCCCGAGGCAATCAGATTTTACAGGAGCGCCGGACATCGGGCGTAAAGCCTGACTCACATCATGGTGAGTAACTTATTTGTGGGTTGGGCTTTATGCCCGACATCGTCGCCAGTTTTGAATTCAAGTTTTTAGATAGGAAACTGCGGTAACGAAGAAGATCACCAATACATGTGAGCTAGCTACTTGTTTGTTTTTGAAACTTCGTTGGATAGTCCGTGATCCAAGCGGCATTGGTCTGAGGGACCAATTTTCGATCAAGAAAACGGATTCGATTTGCTGGCTGAGGTCGTCGTTATCGGGCGACGACGCCGGTGCGACATGCGACCATACTTACGAGCATCGTGCTAAGCTGATCCAGCGGCGTGCGCGATGTGTTGGCGATCAAGTCGTAGGCCGCCGGATCTTTGACGGAGGCGTCAAAAGAATCGCGCACGTAGCGCGAGCGACATACGTCAACGCGAATGTTGCGGTGCAGCGCCTCCTTGTAGCTCAGGTCCAGCTTGGACATCATGCGTTGAGCGCGATCTTCCGGGGTGGCGATCAAGCGAAGGTGGATTCCTTGGGGTAGATCATTAGTGGCGTAGTTAGCGCCCCGACCAATGAGAATACAATGCCCCTGCGCCGCGATTTGGTGGATGACCTCATTGGTCTTCTGGATGAGTTCCCAGAGATTCGGATGTAGTCCAAGAATCTCGCCGATGGAGGCGTCGATTTCCGAGGTCGAGTCCTCCGGTAAGTAGCGGGAAAGGTAGGATGGGTAGTGGCGTTCACACAGCATGGCTTCAACCAAGTTGCCGTCGTAAATCTTCCACGGCTGTTCTCCAAGCGACAAGGTTTCATTCAACGCCGGTAAAAGACGCTTGGCCAAGGTGGTCGCGCCGGCACCTGCCTCCCGGGAGATCGTGATGAAAGGACGCGGTCGGGAAGGAGTGTTTTCGTGGTGAGGGCGGGTGATCTGCAGATTTAGATAGCTCGCCGCGTTTACTAAAGACGGAGTCGTATTCATGATTGAGTTGGGTTGTGACCGGATGCTAGCCGGCAACCGGTAGGCAGGGAAGGTTAGCGGACGCCTACTGCTGGTTTAGCAGGCCATCTTACAAGGCGGATAACCCCGTTTTGGGAGAATTTCGACTCCGATGGGGATTCGATCGGAGGTCACATTACTCGACTTGAAAAGGACGTAAAATCGGGAAATTTAAACCGGTTTAACCGATTAATGTGTAATAAATTAGAATAAATCGACCCGGAGTCTCGACCTGACGATTATTGCCTGATTATTGAGGAACAAATGGGCAGATTCATCGTCCAATCAAAGGTCCTCTTCCTAACATGGTTAACTTAAGGCATTTTGTGATCGCTGCCCTCGGCTCCGTTGTGGCCGTGCTTAGCGTCATGGTCTGGTATCAACATCGGCAGTTGGAATTGTGGCGGGGCACCTTAAATCAGGCGACGGATCGGGCCGATGACGCGGTGGCTGATAGACCGGAACGAGCCAATGGAAGTTGGGTGAACGCGGCAGTGCGTCCCACCGGTTTGGTCGCACGGACACCGGTTTCGGACCGCCCGTCGGACGCGATCAAAGGAATCAGTGTGCTGATGCAGGACCCCGTGTTCATCCGGGCATTGATGTCTCATCAACGCACGTTGTTGGATAGCCGGTTTGCGGAGTTGTTTCGCCGACTCGAGTTGACGCCGGACGAATTGGAAAAAGTGCGCGAGCTGTTGATCGAGAAACAAAACTCAGCGTTGGATGTGCTGATGTTGTCGCACCAGGATGTAGATTTACGGGTGGCGAGTGCAGAAGTTAACGCGGCGGCGGAGATGGCGAGAGGGGAGGTCGACGAGGCCATTGCGCTGACGTTGGGGCCGGAACGTTATGCGGTTTTTCGTCGGTATGAGGAAACGCTGCCGCAACGGGCGACAGTGCAGCAATTGGCGCAGCGTCTGAGTTACTCGGACACGCCGTTGCGCAGTGAGCAGGCCGAGGCGCTGGTGGACTTGATGGTGGATATCGGAGGGGAGGTGCGAAATGCCCTGCCCGGAGTTTCGCTCGTGGTGAACCCCGACACCCAGCAAGCGGTGCCGATTGTGCACGGCATGGAGCAATCCAGTCACATCACTGATGAACTCTTAGCAAAGTCTGAGGACGTGCTGGAGCCGCGGCAAGTGGTGGCACTGCGGCAGTTGCGGCAAGAGCAAGGTGCAGCGGAAACAGTGGTGAGCCTGGCTCGCACCTACATGTCGCCGATGACCCGTCGGGCGGAAGTGGATTCCGTCAAGGGGCTGGATATCCAGTTACTGCTGCAGTAAACCGATAAACCGCAGTTGATCATATAGGATACGGAGGCAAACCGGAGTTTCACCGAGATTAAGGGAAGAAACTAGGGAGAACGTATCTTCACCCCGAAAGAAAAGTAACCCACCCAAAGATTCATCCCGTAACTATAAAAGGTAGGGACGGACCGCTGGGCCGTCCGCGGGGTGTGTGGGCGATTTGAGTTGCTTTCCGTGAGCCTGATGGCGCGCCCAGCGGTCACGCCCTACCTCCGCACGCGTTGCTCTAAAGTCTATTTCTCAAAGCATGTTGGACTGCGGTCTGCCGACGAGACCGGGAATCAGGGCAGACGAATGCGCCAGTTTTTGGTGGGCTCCGTAGGGAGTTCCGGATGAGCCATGACCCACTCGATGATGAGCTCGCGCACGCCCACATTGGAACGCCACGTCACAGGTTTTCCGACCAGCATGTCGTAGCCGCCGCCACCATTTTGGCGGTAGTTGTTGGTCACAACCTTAAATGTGCGTCGCGGGTCGAGGGGGCGGCCTTTAAACTTCAAATCGACGATTCGATTTCCGGGCGACCGATTGAGGTCGATCACGTAGTCGATACCCTCGGCCATGTCGAAATTGTAGCCGGGCACATTCGGATCAACCAATTCAGCAGCACTCACACCTCGCCGACCGGGACCAAAGTAAAGGGCTGCGTGCTCGAGTGCAGCCTTCAATTCGGCGCCAGTCAGTTCGATCACGACCAAGGTGTTTTCGTAAACGTAGAGACCCGCGATATCGCGCACGGTCAATTCACCACGAGGGAGTCGGGCGTCGGAATTAAAACTCGCGGCGAGAGACACCTCAGCGCCACTGGCCTCGAGTTGGACACGGTGGATGAGATCAATGATCGCGGTGTCCTCGATGCGGGCATCGGTGGCAGTCAGCTCACGTTCGGAGCGGCCGACAGGTTGGGTGAGCCATTTTTCCGTCGCCTCGTGCACGTCTTGGGTGAGTTGGAGCACGGCGGGATCGGCTGGGACCTCGGCGCTGATGGGATGGGTAGTCGCGGTCTTGGCCACGAGTTTCCAATTGGTGGTGGGGTCATCTCGTTCGAGGATCAAGGAGGCGCGGGAAAGGTGTTCGCCCCAGCGGCCGGCCTGAGTGAGCAACACGCCGTTGATGGTCAGAGAAGGGATCTCACGATGGGTGTGACCCATCACGATGAGGTCGATGCCAGGCACCTCGCGAGCGATGCGCACCGCGGCGTTTTCGTTCGGCACTTGGCCGGGCGACTTGATGCCGGTAAATACATCTTCCTCCAGGCCCATGTGCATCGCAACGACGACGACATCGACCCGTGATCGGCGACGGAGTTCACTCACCCAACGTTGGGCGGCGCGCACGGGATCAGTGAAGGTGAGACCGGCGTAGTGGGCGGGGTTCTCCCATGACGGCACGCCGGGAGTGGTGAGGCCCAGAATACCCACGCGCACGCCGTGCACCGTTTTTACGATGTAGGGCGCGTAGACCGGGTCTTCGGTGTCGACCAAACAGATGTTGCCCGAGATCCAAGGGAATCGTGCGCTGCGCCGAGCGTTGTTCAGGACCTCCAAGCCGAAATTGTATTCGTGGTTGCCGAGGGCCATCGCATCGAAGCCGATCTGATTCATCGCGGCCATCATGGGATGTGGCGAGACGGGCTCGATCACGGCGGCATGGTAGGCTAGGGGAGTGCCTTGAATGGTATCACCGGCATCGATGAGGATCAGCTCGGGATCCAACGCCCGGGCCCGTCTGATTAGAGTTGAAATCTTGGCGAGGCCGTTTTCAGCCGGTTGGTCGGTGTAGTAATCGACCGGATGGATGTGACCGTGCAAATCGGTGGTCGAAAGCACCGTGACGTGAGTGCGCTCCGGTTCAGCCCAAATGAGGGTGACTGCCAAGGGTAAGAGGAGAAGCCGGAACCAGCGGATCAGGGAGACCATAAATGCAAGTTGGAGAGTTGAAACAGAAAGAGCCAGCCTTAGGAGGCTGGCTCTGAAAGCGAAATAGGAGTGAAGATGAGGTCGACTATTTCTGGTGCAAATAGGCAACGATGTCGGCGACGTCCTGAGCGGTGAGTCCCAGTTGATCGGCACTGAGCATGAGCGTTTCGCGGTAGCGGTTGTTCTTCTTTATCCGCTTGGCGGGGATCATCTGCGTGACCCCTCCCATCGATTTGATCACGACCGGATCGCCAGAAGAGGAAACGATGCCGAAGACGGCTCCCCCGTCCTTGAGATCGAGGCGACTGCCTTCAAACCCGTGGGCGATGTCGCTGTTCGGATCCACGATGGCGCGGATCGCTTGCTCGACGCCTTGACGTCCGACCCACCCGTCGAGCACGGGGCCGTAGTTGGGACCGGTGCCGTCAAAATAGTGGCACAGGTGACAAGACGAGGCTTTGTCCTTGCCGCGTGCAGCGTCGCCGGTGAGGGCGAGAACACTGGCGACGGGGATCATCTTGGCGGGATCGAGCGGCGGTTGCACATTGGGCACGACCGCGACCGTGTCGGGGTCGTAGATTCCTTCCGCCTTCACCCGGGCGGCGAGGTTGGTGTCGGCCCAATTGAGTTTGGCGTAGTTGAGAATCCACCACAGGGCGGTTTCTTTCACGATGCCATCGGATCCTTTGTAGACTGCGAGAACGCCGTCGGCGGCGGCTTGGGTTTTAATAAATCCAAGGGCGGTGAGGGATTGCAGTCGAGCCGTGGTGGACAACTTGGAATCGGCGGCCCGCGCCGCAAATTTCGTCGCGTAGGCGGCGGGAGTCAGGCGCCACACGAGGTCGACGTAGGTCTGGGATGCGCGATCAAAGCGTTTGTCCGAGGAGGCTTCGAGGGCGGCGAAGACAGCGTCTTCCTTGCCGGTGCTACCGGTGCCCCACGCTTCGAGGTAGTTGCGATCTTGACCATCGTAGGAGGCTGCGATCTCGAGCAGGTAGGGCATGGCCATCGCGGCGGGAGTGTCCCGCAACGAGACCGCCACCTCGCGGCGAACGGCGGGGGAGGCATCGCGCGCCAGTTTCTGCGCGGCCTTTTCCAGTGGGGCCTCGGCGCGACGCAGGGCCCGGAAGGCGGCGACGCGGAACTGGGGATTGGCATGCGCAAGGAGTTGGTTGGTGGCGGCGATACCCTTGGGGCCCAAGTGAGGGAGAATCGCGATCGCGCGGGCGGCAATGTAGGGATTTTCGTCGCCGAGTAAGGACTCGAGCGCGGCGACCGAGGCGTCACCGGCGGCCCGGAGTCGATTGGCGCCGAGGGCGCGGACGTTGACGGCGGGGCTGCGCAGCGCGGTCAGTTGTCCGGCAGTAGTGTTGAGATCGAACTGGGGGATCTTCGGTTTGAAGCCCTTCGGCGCGATCCGGTAAATGGTGCCGCTCATCGTATCGTCGTGATCGGCGTGGCCGCCTACGCGGGGATCGAACCAGTCAGCGACATAGATCGCGCCGTCGGGTCCTACGGCCACGTCAGACGGGCGAAAACGCGTAATAAGGGCGTCGTCGATTTGACCGCGAAGCGAATCCACACCGGCCAGCTTTTGCTCAGGATTGGGCGTGAAGAACTGCATGCGTTCGAGCGAGAAACCCGCGCCCACCGGCTTCGGTTGATAGCCGAAGACTACGTTGCGAGCGGCCTCGCAGCTGAGTAGGAGTCCGCGCCATTTTTTGCCCAAGGCACCGTTTTCATAAAAGACGATACCCGTGGGTGCGCCGGCACCATAGACGTCGCCGGAAGGGATGGTGCCGGGATCTTCCTGACGCCACTCTGCGGTCGGGATGTCTTGGCCAGGACGACGATCGGCCGACCAAAAACGGGTGCCGTCGCGGGAAAAGAAGCCGAAGTTGCCGTATTCCTGAAGGTAGCTGGTGCGGGATGCGGGGGGATCGTCATTGTCGTTGTGAAACACATCGCCAAACGAGGTGACGGTTTGTTCGTAGCTGTTGCGGTAGCCATGGCCAATGACCTCAACCTTGGTGCCGTCGGGTCGCATGCGCACGGTGAATCCACCGTTGTAGACGTGGCCGTCGTCGCTTTTAGCGCTGGCATAATCGGGGGGGCGCGGCCCCCAAACAAATTCGCCCCCGCCTGAATTTACGGGGTCATAGGCGCTGCCCACCCGGAATGTTTGGCCACCGCGATCAGTGAAATACGCGCCGGCGTTGCCTTGATTGAAATACCACAGGCCATCGGGGCCGACGGTGACGGAGTGCAGGGAGTGGTCGTGGTTGATGCCATCGAAACCGGTCAGGAGCACGTCGCGTTTATCGATGTTGGCATCGAAGCGAAGGTTGCGATCCACGTCGGTGTAGACGATGAGATTGGGGGAGTTGGAGACAACGATCTGGTTGTCGATGACGGCGATGCCGAGGGGAGCGCCAAGGAAAGGTTCTTGGACGAAGGTGTGGGATGAATCCGCCACACCGTCGCCATCGGTGTCCTCGATCACGGTGATACGATCACCATTGGGGTCCCGGTCTTTGTGACGTCGATAGTTAACGCCTTCAGCCACCCAGATGCGACCTTCGCGATCGATATCGATATTGGTGGGATTGCGGAGCTGAGGCGTGTGCGCCCATACCGTGGCTTCGAGGCCGTCCGGCAACGTAAAAAGACCGGTGGGGACGATGGTCGGCGCGGCGTCTTCGGCCGACATAGTGAACGGGAGAGCGATGCTGACGGCAGCAATGCCAGCAAGACGGAGTATGGGTATACGGGGCATAGAGCGGGTGAGTTGAGGCGAAAACGTCGCCGGGGACAACAAGGGATGAGCAGTGACGTAAAGGAGAGTCTTTATTGCAAGACTTCGACGCCGATGCATTGGTCTTATTCGCTTACAAGTTCAGTAAACCCTTCTCCCCTAAATAATGCAAAGACGTGATTTTTTGAAGACCGCTGCGGCGGCATCCCTTTTGTCCACCGGAGTCGCCGCCGTGACTTCGGCGGCTCAATCGCTCAACGCGGTGAGCGGTTCGGAGTTTACCATGAAGTTTGGTCCGCATGACGGGCATTTCAAGAATTTGGCCGGAGCCAATGTGCTCGATCAGATTCGTTTTGCCCACGATCAGGGTTTCACCGCATGGGAAGACAATCGTGCTCCGCGGCGTCCGGTTGAAGAGCAGAAAGCCATGGGCGATCTCCTCGCCAAGTTGGGCATGACGATGGGCGTGTTTGTGTCTTATGCGGATTTCAAGAATCCCACCTTCACGGGGCACCGCATGGATGTGACCAACCGGAAACGGGATCCGGAAGGCGTGCGCGAAATGGTGGAAAAGGCTATGCACGAGGCGGTCGAAGTGGGGAAACGGTTGGGTGCCACCTGGACCACCATTGTTCCCGGCGCCATTGATCCGAGTCTTCTCAATGAATACCAAACCCAAAACGTGGTTGAGCTGTTGAAGCGTTGCGCCGACATCCTGGAGCCGGCGGGTTTGATTGCGGTGCTGGAGCCGCTTAATCGGATCAACCACCCGGGGTGTTTCCTGCAACGCATCGGTCAAGGTTTCCAAATTTGTAAAATGGTGGGCAGCCCCTCGGTTAAAATTTTGGATGATCTTTATCATCAGCAGATCACCGAGGGGAGTCTGATCACCAACTTGGAGGACGGCTGGGATGAAATCGCCTACATTCAAGTCGGGGATGTGCCAGGTCGCAAAGAGCCGTCAACCGGTGAGATTAATTTCAAGCACATCTTCCAGTGGCTGCATGACCGCGGCTATCAAGGTGTGATCGGCATGGAGCACGGCATCAGCCAAGGCGGAGCCGAAGGTGAAAAACGTCTCATCGAATCCTATCGCGAAGTTGATGCGATTATGAGCTGATCCCGGTCCCGCGAATCTTTGGTGCACTCTCACTCAACCCCAATAACAGCGTTATGAAAAAACTGATACAACTCGGAGCCTTGGCCTTTCTCACTCTCATGACCGGTCTGGTCTCGCTTCAGGCCGACCATCACGAAGAGTCTGGACGGGTCTTCGAACTACGAACTTACACGGTGCATCCCGGCAAGCTGCCAAATTTGTTGGCCCGATTCCGCGATCATACCTGCAAGATTTTCGAGAAAGTCGGCATGGATAATATTGGCTATTGGGTGGAGATGGACCCCGCCGAGGGCGAAGATCCCAAGCTGCACTACATCATTGCGCACAAGAGCCGCGCCGCCGCCGACGCCTCCTGGGAGATGTTCAAGAACGATCCCGATTGGAAGGCGGCCTCCGCCGCCAGCGTGGTTGACGGGAAAATCGTGAAAAAGGTGGATCGGATTTACCTCACCGCGGCGGATTTTTCCAAGATCAAGTAAGGGTTACAGTGGTAGGACCGCTTTCCTTCACCGGGCTAAATGCTTGGTGAGGAAGGCGTCAATGCGCTGCAGTTCGGCTGCGTTACTAAACGCGGGCCCACCGTGGACGCTACCGTGTTTGACCTCGAAATGCACTGGGAGCCCAAGGGCTACATACTTACCTTGGATTTCGTGAGCCTGATTGATGGGCATCTGGGGATCTTGGTCGCCATGCGAAAGGTAGAGGGGCGGATCGTTGGCATCGATGTGGAAGACGGGGCTGGCCAAGCGGGCGACGGCAGGGACGTCGGTGGGCTGGCCGCCGATGAAGAGATCCAGAGCGGGTTTGCGCACACTGAGCCCGTGCGGAGTCGATTGATCTAAAATCGTGGTTAAGTTGGACGCGCCGAAAAGATCGACAATGGCCTGCACGGACGAGTCTTGATCGAGATTTTCGCCGATGGTGCCTTCGTGCGGCATCGAGTAGTTGGTGACACCAACAATGGCGGCGAGATGCCCCCCGGCGGACGAGCCTGAAGCAATAAACGGAGTAGAAGGGATCCCGAGTTCAAGGGCATGGGCTCGAAGGTAGCGGATGGCGGCCTTGATGTCGTGGGACTGGGCGGGGAAGGGCGCGGTCCCGGATAGTCGATAGTCAACACTGGCAACGGCCCAGCCGTAGTCCGTCAAACCTCGCAGAGTGGGCTTGGCCCGACTGCCCGCTCTCCAGGCGCCACCGTGTATCCAGATGATTACACCTTTGGGTTTTGCCTCGGGGAGGTAGAGATCGAGGGCGAGCGCCTGTCCGTCGACGGTGGCAAAAATGAGGTCGGGATGGCCGAAAAAGGGATGAGTGCGATCGCCAAGAGGAAACGGCGCCAGCGTAAAGGGGAGGTCATGGACGGGGTGGGGGGGAATCCGATGGAAGGACGGGGTGAAACGAGCGGGGCGGAGTTTCGGAGCGCGTGGAAATGGGCCCGATCCGGTTAGATGTCCGAAAATTTTGCAACGATCGAGTCTCCTCTTTCCGATTTCGGGAGTTTCGCTTGGGCCGGAGGGGGCGTTGCCAAGCTCGGAAAGGAAGTAGGAGTTTTATACCTCGACGTTGGGTGGCCGCTCTACTGCGGGTCCACATTGGCCGGGAGTGAATCGCGTTGGGACGGGCGATCCCTAGGGCGGGGGTATCGTTCCGCCCTTAGATTGAGGCGTTTTCGGGTGGGGCACTGGCCCAGACGATCAGCCAGCCAGACTCGTCGTCGACGTAGACAAACGGCGAGGCGTCTTCATTTTCGGTTTCCACGTATTCCACGTTGGAGGCGTAGGCAAAATGGTCGGCAAATTCCGCCCACGGATCTTCGGTCGGATCGACTTCGGTCCCCTCGGTCGCACCGCTGCTGCGGGCCAGCGCGGGGTTTTCGATCGGCGCCTCAGGTGAATCTTGCCTGGTCCCCCAGAACACGAAGGCGATGGCGGCGGCGGCGGTGATTGGCGCGGCAACCTGCAGGGCTCGTTGCCACCAACCGTAAGCGGAGGAAAGGGAATTGTCGTCGGCCTGACGAAGCCGCCGACGGGCGGCGAGCCATTCGGACTGGGCGTCGGGAACCTTAACTTGAGCGTCGGTTTCGCGCCACGCGGCGGTGGCGTGGAGGAGTTGGTTTTGCAACGCACGACACGCGGCACACTCGGTGAGGTGGGCCCGGAGGGCACTCGACCCCGCGGCCCCCAGAGGGGTGTCGCGGGGGGCGAGAAGTTCTTCTTGAGCGTCGCGGCAGTTCACGGGAGGTGTTCTTTCTACCAACCTCGGCTGGTTGAAACCCAGACTTTTTCGCGACGATATTCGTAGTGGCCGCGTTCGTAGGTCTTCACCGTGCGACCGCGGTAGTCGCGGGTGTAGACGTAGCGTTTGGGGATCCAAACTTTGACGGAGCGATAGGTCCAGTAACCGGAGCTGCGGTGATGACTGGAGCCGTAGCTTCGGCCGTAGTCTCGGCCATAATCCCGATCATAGCGACTGTCGTGACCGGAGTGAGCTCGAACGCTGACGTAGTGGTCGCGGTCGTGGTGATCGAGGGCGTCGTCGATGGCAGCACCGATGATCACGCCGCCGATGAGTCCGCCAATGATGGCAGCCTCTTTATCGCCCAAGGCGACGGCGGGACGGGGAGCAAGGGCGAGCAAGGCGAAAGCGGTGAGGGTAATGATGGTTTTTTTCATGGTGATCTCCTATTTAAGTTCACCATCTGCGACGCAGCTCGATCAGGGGGTATTCACTTTTGTGCGAAATTTTTTCAGCGGGATTATTCCGCAATTAAAATGACGGCGAAGACCTCGTCGTCGTTGCGGGCCGGTCCTCCGAGGACGGCGGGCACGCCAGGACGCAGGGCGAGTCCGGTGCGCATGAGGGTGCGGTTGCCGCTTTTCCAAGTGATTTGCACCCGCAGCCGATCGTCTTTCGACGACTCGGTGCCAAACTCGATGGACTGACCGGAGCCGATTGACAACGAGCCGTTGCCGGGGACGTTGGCGCGAGCACGATCAGATCCGAGTTGCTTGAAGCTTTCGAAACGCAGGATGCGGCGGAGGGTCGATTCGTAACGTGAGAGGGATGAATCAGTTTTGCCGGGTTGCTTCGAAGCCGAGACGAGGATGGCGCGCAATGTCACGGAGTCGCCGTCGGCCGCGAAAGTGGGTTGGGAGAAGGCAAGGATTCCGAGAGAGAGGAGAAGAAGGCGGATTATTCGCATGGCGATTCGCGGAGTTTTTGGGCGAGGAGGCGGCGGGCGTGAAAAAGTCGGGACATTACCGTGCCGCGTCGGCAACGGAGGGCGGTGGCGATTTCGTCGTAGGATAGACCCTGAATCTCTCGCAAGGCGAGCACGGCTCGATGTTTTGGCGGCAAACTGGCGAGTAAGGTCTCGAAATGGAGGCGACGTTCTTGGGATTCGAGCTGATCGGGGGCGGTCGGATCGGCGTCGGTAGGTTCGAACAACGTTTTAACTTCGCCGTCGGCGTCGTCCCGTTGGAAGGGCAGAAAGCGGTCAAACCAGCGTCGTCGTTTGCGCAGATGATCGACTGCCCGGCGAACGGCGATGGGATGCAGCCAAGTGCTGAATTTTGAGTCGGCGCGATAGCGGGAAAGCTGTTGCCAGATCTTAATCCAGACCTCTTGGCAAATGTCGCGGGCATCGTGTTCGTTGCGCACGACGGAGAACACTTTGCGGAACACCGTCTCGTAGTGGTGCTGCATCAGCTCCCCAAACGCGGCTTCGTCGCCGGCTTGGGCGCGGGCAATCCAGTCAGCTTCCCGAGCCGCGACGTCCGAGGCGGATTCTTCCATATACGCGGCGGCCGAAAGTCAGAGACGTAGGAGAGGGGGGCCTAAGGAAGGAGAATCGGGCGCTGGAGCGGACCGCTGCGCTCGTAGCGATCGTAGTAGGGCATGGCTCCTCGCATGGTGCCGATCGAAATGATGGCGTTGAAACGACCTTTGGGGTCGCTAATGATCGTGGTCATGGAGCCGCCGTAGAAGGTGCCTTCGCTACTGCCGCCGACGGTAACAGACACGGAACCATGCACGTCGAGTAACGGCCCGCGTCCGATGGTGTCTTCTTCCCTCAGGTCGGCGCTGGATGAGCCGCGATAGCGGCCGCGTTCGGCGCGGGTAAGATAGGGAATGTTGGGGGTGTCGGCGATGAATCCGGCAATGTGCTCATCGAGCCGTTCGCGTTGTTCGTCGCTCATGCGGGCGATTCCCGTGGCGTCGAGCTCCGCTTCGGAGCGGCGACCGCTGAAGGTGCCCGCGAAGCCGTTGACATTGCCAGCGCGGGCCGCGGCGATCTCGTATCTAATCAGATTGTCGAGATTGGTGCGCTGTTGATCGGACAATTCATGGATCCCGGTGGCCAGTTGTTCGCTTTCGGCCAATTGGCCCAATGGACCCGAACGCGGGGTGGTTTCGTCTTGAGCGCGAAGGCCGGCGCCCAGACTGAGTAAGGCGCAGAAAACGAGGAAGCGAAGCGAAGCGGGCATAGCCTTTAGTGGGGCGAAAAGGGGAATTGTTCCGAGAGGCGAGAGGGTGGCCTTGCTTAAGGAAGGCCGATTCCAGAGCAGGGTCAACCCCATCACATGGGTGGGGTGGTATCGGTGTCGACGGGCGGGCGGTTTGATTCCGTCAGTGCGGTGAACGGAATTTCGATCTCAACCTGCCAGATTTTGTGGCGGACGATGCGTTGTTTCCAAGTTCCGCCCAGCACATCCACCCGTTGGGCGATGTTGCGCAAGCCGTTGCCCATGGGATGGGAGTTGTTGGCGGTGAATCCGTCGTTTTCCCAATTGATGAAGAGAAAACCGGATTGGCGGCGAAAACTCAGCGACGTGTGATCGGGGCGGGCATGTCGGGCAGCGTTGCTGATGAGTTCCCGTGCGATGTAGTAGAGATGAAGTTGAGCCTCGCGGTTCACGCCGTCCACCACGCCGTCTTGAATAAAGAAGTCACTGGTTTTGCGGGAAATGGATTTGAGGTAGCGCTCAAAGCGAAGCAGGGCGGTGTCCAGGTCTTGATCGCGTAATTCTTCGGGTTCGAGATCGAGCAATAGATTGCGCAGGTTGCTCGAGCACTCGGTCAGGATGCTGCGCACCGAAGCCAACTGGGCGAGATCGGGGGACCGGCCGGCCGCGATGGTGGCTTCCATCGACCCGATCTTGAGGCCGGCGGCGTAGATGGATTGCATCGGTCCGTCGTGAAGGTCGGACGCCAAACGAAGTCGGAGGGCTTCATTGCTTTCGATGTGAGTGTGTTCATCGGTCAACACTGGGACCGCGAGCCGACGCCGAATTTCCTCCTGCAGCATGCGACCCTGTCGGAATTGCGAGGACAGCAACCGGGCGATCTCACCGAAAGAGGATTTGGTGACAAGCAGCTCGGAAAGGTGGGCCGGATTGCGGGATTCCAAGCTACGGACGATCTGGCCCAGTGGACGCATGACCGTGAACACAACGAATAGGCCGAGGAGCGAAAGTAAGATCATCAACCCGATGATCAGGACAAATGCTTGTTCCGAAAGGGAGTTGCGCGTCTGTTCGATCACAATGGCGTCGAACGTGCCGCGGATGGTGGCGATCGGTTTACCGCTCAATCCGAGTAGTGGGACGGTGAACGCATAGGGTGCGGTGGGGTGTTGTGGATCCGTGTGCGACTCCGAATCAAGCGACGGAATGTGCCGGGAAAGATTCGATTGGCAGAGCGAGCCGAGGCGAGCCAACCAACTGCCGTCCCACTTTACCCCGAGCAACAGGTATCCCCGCACGGGAGTTTCGTTGCGCCAGAAGGACGGATCCTGAATCGCAGACCCGAAAATTTGCCAAAGCTCACCCTCGATGAGGGTATAGTAATTGAACTCGTAGTTACCGTCGGCCAAGCGTTGGACGTCGTCGGCGCGCTCGAAAGGCAACCCCGGTTTACGAAACTGGGCATCGATGCTGTGGAGTGGATTGAGCTCCACGTCGACGACCCATAAGGCATCCCCCCCGTTGGGCACCCCAATCAAGGTGTCGATGTTTTCGCTGGCCCATTGAGTGTCGGGCTTTTCGGTGAATTCCAACATCTCATCCCACCACGCATAGCTGGCGGCGAGGCTTTGGAGACTCGTGCTCTGCAGCTTGATGCCGTTGAGAAAGTAGCTTTGCCGTTCGGCGATACGATCCAACGCCAGACCGTCGATTTTTTGGCGGATCTGACGATGAGAAACGATCACGGCGGTCGCTATCCCGAAGAAGAAGACCACCAATACGAGGCTGAATCGGGTGATTAAGTTCATCTTAGAGGGGAAGAGAGGACCGGGTGAAAACGGGTGAAGTCTGCCGCCGCCGGACAGGGAGTCCGAAGGCGAAGGCGGTGAAACGCAACTGCGTTGAGCAGAATCAGTTCTGCGGTGCGGTGGAGGATGGGACCGGCGCTTTCGATCGCCAAACCACGGCCATCCAACCGCCCAGTAAAATAAGCGCCCAGAATTCGCGTCCGTCGATAATGCTCTGGTTGCTCATGTGCCACTCTTCCGCCAGTGAGGTCACGGGAACATGCCAGGCGCCGACCAGCAGGTAGTGGATTTCCCACAAGGCACAAATGACCAACAAGCCCAGCGCGAATCGGCGAGGGGGGCGACCCGCGGCGGCCATCGCGGTGACGATCGCACAGGCAGAATAGATGGCTACCCAAGGGGCGGGTCCGGCGTCGTTGAACTGAAGCGTCACCGAGTAAGCGAACAGGGCTGCAACGATACCATGAGCGATGCGAAATGGAGTGGTCATTGCGTCCGAAGTTGCCGCGAAAATCGGTAAATGGCGAGAACGAGCTTCAGGGGCTGGCGATCGCGTCACTCTGCGACTTTGCACACGTAAACCGTGCTCTCCGAATCACGATGGAGAAAAGGATTGGGGAACTTCACCACTTCCGCCCGCACCTCGACGAATACGGCACGAAGGTTTTTCAAGAAACCGGCTTCGGGCGGATCATCGCTCCACATGCCAAAGACGCCACCGGGCAGCAGGCGCTGGGAAAATGCGCGCAAGCCGGATTCTGAGTAGAATTCGGCATGACGCGGATGCAGCAGGTGGTCGGGGGAATGATCGATATCGAGCAAAATGGCATGCCATCGCCGATCAGGTTGGCGCGGATCGAAGCCCCCGCCGTGCGGGGCCGAGAGGGCGAAGAAGTCGCCGTGGACGAAGCGGCAGCGGGGGTCCGCCGTCAGCCGGGGCCCCAGCGGAACCAACCCGCGCTGGTGCCAGTCGATCACCGGTTGCAGAAAGTCGACGACCACGAGGGAATTAACGTGAGCATGATCCAACACGGTGGCGGCGGTGTAGCCGAGCCCGAGGCCGCCCACCACCACGTCGGGAGAGGCGGCCGAGACTTCTTTGAGGCCCAGATTGGACAACGCTTCTTCGACGACGGTGAACAACGACGACATCAGGTAATCGTTGCCGAGTTTTACCTCAAAGATCTCTCGGTTATCGAACATCTTGAGCCGTTGCCGGCGCAAACTCACCGGCCCAATAGGGGTTTCCTGATAATCGATCTCTTCAAAGTTGGCAGACATGGACCGAAGACTTTGCGCCTCGCGGTGAGGGTTGCACGCTCAATGAGGGGAATGATCCATTTGGTCGTTCCGCGGGAAAATGGCCGAGGTCGAAACCCAAGCCGGATTCTGTGAAAGAAAGACTAATTGGTCGCTCACTCAGCGCCCATTTGCCGACTCAAGGATTCAGCAACCTTGGAGCGATTGGGTGTGGTGGACCGGGGATTATCTGAGGGCGTGCGCTACTTCTTCGCCTTGAACATGGCCGCGTCGACGATGGACCAGAGGTGGATGATCCAGCCCAACATGATGAACCAAAGCCCAAAGGCGGCCACGACCATGATGATGGCGCGAATCCAACGGCCTTGAATCAGTTGGCCGAGCCCCGGCACGAAGAAACTGCAGAGGGCGGCGATGACGTTTCCAGTAGATCCTTGTCCAGACATTCGAGTATCAGAAACTTCGGTCGGGAGGGGAGACGAGGGAAAATTCCGCAGAGATCAGTTTAATCGTGGGTTCAGCCCGAATCCCATCCAGCCATGTGGGAGGAGGGTGAAATGGGGCGGGCCTTCAGCCCTCTGGTGATGTGTTGGACGTTTTCCTGGGGCGTTGCCCCAGGCTGGTATGGAGCCGGGCCGTTGGCCCTCCGTGCGCCGAGGCCCGAGGCCTAGTAGGGACAGGTGGAAAACGATCCCGGGGGAAAACGGTCCCTGCCGGGGACTCTAAGTAGGGACAGGTCGAATAGAATGCGCAGGGCCTGAGTTGAGTTGTGTTTGATGTAAGTGCGGGGCTTGAAAATCTGGGAGGGGTTTTATACCCCGACTAGTGGCGGAGTGGCAGATGGAGTCGGGGTGTGATACCCCTCCCACATTTTTGGATCATGGCGGTGGGGCGTGATCGGTGAGGATTCAGCGGACGTCGTAGACCTCGATCAACGCGACGCCGGTGCTGTTGTCGGCGCCGGTGACGACGGCGCTGTAGACGCCGGGCGGAAGCGTGAGCAGCAGGGCGGAATCGTGAGCCCCGGCGTTGAGGGCGAAGGCTCCCACGCTCTGGGCGGCGGTGGCGACTTCGGACGCATAGGATACATCGTCCCAATCGTCGTTGTGGTGGAGCGCCAGCGACTCACCCTGACGGTAAACGTGGAGCACGGGATCATCGAGCAGACCGGGCACGCCCCACTGGGCGAGGGTGGGACCGATCGCTCGAATGAGCAGCGTCTTGGGCGAGTCACCACTGATGACGAATCCGGCCACCAGGTTATCGGAACCCGTGCCAACCCAAGTGCGAGCGGAGATGTTCATCAGTCGGGCCGTGCCGCCGAGGCCGGCGTCGTAGGCTTCGCCGAGCACCACGCCGGAGCCGTCAGTTTTGTCGGCAATGCGGGCGGTGTAGGCGCCGGCGGTGAGGTCGAGCACAAGGGCGGCGTCGAGGCTGTTGGCCGTGAGATCGAAGGCCCCGAGCTGATGGGAGGTCGCGGCGATCTCGGTCGCGAGGGAACTCCAGTTGTCGTTCGCGGTGAGGAACCCGACCCCGGGCTGGGAGAGGGCCATCACAGGATCGGCGAGGGTGCCCTCCACGCCAAATCCGCCGAGGGACGGGCCGATACCGCGCAAGAGGACCCGACGGGAATCGCCTTCGCCGAGCACGAAGCCGACCGTCAGGGCGTTGGTGCCGGAGCCGCTGACGGCGCGGACCGAAACGTTGGCCAGCCGGGAGGGGCCCGTTGGCGTGACGACGGGATCGCTCGCGCGTGGGATGGCGACGGAGGTCACCGAAAGCGGGGGGAGGGATAGTCGGAATTTGCCGTCCGCGACGACCGCGCTGCCGGTGACGACGGCGTTGTTGGTGTGCGAAGTGAAGGTTTCGATCGCAGGGAGATTGGCCAGTTGTCGAGCGGCGTGGAAACCATCGCCACCGGAAACCTGAGCGAGGGAAACGTGGACATTGGTGGTGCCCGTGAGGGCGCGATTGACGAGCACGACGGTGAGGTCTCCCGTGTCGGAGTGGGTGGTGGCGTAGGCCGACACCAGTTGCTCGTGATCAGAGGTGGCCCGCACGGCAGTGTCGCCGTTGTAGCGGGAGTAGAGGTGCAGGACCTCCCACATCCCGGGCTGCCAGCTCCACGGGGTGAAGAGTTCGACCCCGTGTTTCATGAACTCACCGAGGGTGGAGGCATACCACACCGAGGCGAGAGGCGCATCCTGCACGGGGATGTCGATCTCGGAGAGGCCGAAGGTGATGCCGTGTCCGACGCCAAGGTAAGTGTCGAGCCAAGCGGCGCAGCGGCCAAAGATGTATTGGTTGTTTATGGACGTGTCCCAACCGCCGTTGACCGTGTGCACCCCGTTGGCGTCGGGACTGACGTAAGTCTCGTCAAAGAACGTGCGGTGGAGCTGGACAATATCGGCGGGGTCGGAGGCGCCCGGGTAGTAGTGGATGTCGAGCACATCGAGCAGACGGATGCCGGTGCGGGCCTGTTCCTCGGCCACGCGTTTGATGAAGTATTCAAGCCAAGGGTAGCTCCGGCCGTCGGCGGTGATGGGTTTGGGCCAGTTATACCATTGCCACTCGTTGGCCGGGACGGGGCCGATGAGTTTGATCTCGGGGAAACGCGCGCGGGCGGCCTTGGCGTAGGCGAAGTAGCGCTGCATGAAGGCCTCAGCCGAGAGCTGGCTGGGCATGACGTCGTCGTGGGTGCCCTCCCAAATCTCGGGTTCGTTGTCCATGCTCCAGTAGCGGAACTGGTTGCGATCGAGTCCGAGGCTGGTGGGCAAAATCCAGTGGTCGAGAATGGCGGTGGACGTGGTGGCGTCGGAGGCGGTGAGGTAAAGCGCCGGGTTGCCTGCGACGAGGGCGCGGTCGCCGGAAGGGTTGGGGGTGCCACCACCGGCGAGATTTTGGCCGACGCCGGTCCACCATTGGCTTTGGTTGTAGGCCCAATCGTTGAAGTTGTGGGACGTGTTGTCGGCCACTTGGCCGATAAGTTGGAAGCTCCACATGGACTGGACGTCGGGCAAATGCTGCTGGAGCTGGGCCTGGGCGTAGTCCCAATCGTTGGCGTAGACGTTATTATACCAGTCGGGGTGGGAACTGAGTTTCTTTTGCCAGTTGTATTTTGTGCCGTTGTTGCCGCCGAGGGTGCGCATCATGCGCAGACCGGCGTCGCGGAAGCGTTGCCAGTCGGCTTCAGACCGCGGGGAGTTCGGTTGGCCGGGCGAGTCGTTCTTTCCGTAAAGGTAGGGTGAAACGGGACGGCGATCCTGCGTGACGTCGACGGAGATCTGCACGTCGGCGGCCAGTGCGACGCTCGAGCCGAACCAGAGAGCAGATAGGATCAATCTCATGGTGTGTGCATGTGAAAGCGGGAGCATGGCAGGATCAATGTAGTTGAACCACGAATGAACACGAATGGCTCCGCCTACCGGCTACGCGACTAAACCTCGGTGGATGGAATTTATTCTGGGGTGTTAAATCTGAATCTGTCCATCTACGGTTAAACAACCGCAGGTCTGATCGATGAATTGGTTGTAGAAGCGGAACGGTAGTGAAGCCATTCGCATTCATGTCAGGCCATTCACGTTGTGAACAGACATGGTTAAAAACAAACTAGGCCATGCTGCTTTTCTGCCGTTTTCATCATTACTTCAGAGGAATCGTAAAGAGTGCGACGCCGATGGCGGGGACTTCCAGCGGTTTGCCGGCATCGATGCCGGTGGATTCCACGATGTCGACGACGCGCGGTTGGCCGGGCGTATTGTGAGCGCGGCGGTCTTCGGCGGCGATCACGTAGCGCGTGGCCTTCCCGGCGATCGCACCGGCCCCGAGTTTGATGGGCACGCGGACCGCGGATTCGGTGGGATTGACGATCCCCACCGTGAGAGTTTTGCCGTCCTCGGATAACGCGGCGGCGATGTCCAGCGGGGAGGGAATTTCGCTTTGCTTCAACGGAATGGGGCGGGTGCCGAAGTGAGCGCGGTAGAGCTGCAACACAAGCCCGGTGGTCTCCATCTCGGCGGCGGTCTTACTGGTTTTGATGGCCCCAATGACGTTCACGGTCTGGGCGTAAAATGCCAGGTGGATGATGTCGGTATTGCGATAATATTCGTGCAGTCCGGCGGCGGTGCCGAGTCCGTCGTCCATCCGATAGACGCAACCGAGTTCACCGTATTCGTATTCGCGGTGCCAGTAGTTCCACTCGTCCATGGAGATGGGAATGATGCGACCCTTGAGTTCGGGCACCTTGGCTTGCAGTTCGCGATGACCTTGGGCCTTGGCCCGGATGGCTTGCTTGAGTTGGGCCACGTGGGAAACGAGATCAACGTCACCGTTTTCCTGCCACGGCAAACGGCCGCTGTAGAAGTGTTCGGAGATGGCGTTCATGTAGTCGCCGCTGGATTCGAGCATGCGGTGAGACCACCCCTTGCCCACGCGAACCTGTTCGGGATCGTTGTTTTGGTTGATGCCGCCGAGTTCGCCGACCGAGACCAGTTGAAGGGTCGGGTCCTTGGCCCACATGGCTTCCGCCACTTGATTGTGCTTCAGGACGTATTGGGAAATCTGCATGAAGCCGAGTTGCCAAGTGCCGAACATCTCGTTGCCAACGCACCAGTATTTCACGTCGTAGGGGTCGGCGGTGGCGTTTTGGGCCCGCCAGGCGCCGGCGGTGGTGTCGGCGGATCCGTTGCAATACTCCACCCATTGGGCGGCACTGAAAGCATCGCCAAAGCCGGTGTTGGCGGCAATCGACGGTTCGGCGCCGATCTCTCGGCAAAAGGCGATGAATTCGTCGGTGCCGAAGTCGTTGTGCTCCACGCCCGTCCAGGCCGGGTTTTTGCGGGGGGGGCGGCGATCGCGGTCGCCGATGCCATCGCGCCAGTCGTAGCCGGAGGCGAAGTTTCCGCCGGGCCACCGGTAGATGGAGCCGTTCAGGTCTTTGAGCAGGGCGAGGGTGTCGGCGCGGAGGCCGTTGACGTTGTCGCCGGGCATGAGGGAACTGGTGCCGACCATGATGTCGCCCTTATCGGCGTGGATCGTGAAGGTGGCTTTCTCGGTGGCCGTTTTGGTGTGGAAACGGAAGGTGCGTTTGATGTAGCCCCCGTGCGCCGGCACGGTGAAAGTTTCGCGATCGCTGCCACCGTCCCAAGCGAGGCTGACGGTGACCGTAGCCGGGGCGCCGTTCAGCGGTTTGATCCACGCATAACCCGGGTAGTCCAGGTCTGCGCGCAGGGCGAGATCGTGTTGGCGAATGCCATGGCCGGAAGCGAGGCGCGGCGTGTATTTGCCCACGAATGAATCGGCGGTATCCATCGTAACCCCGCTGACGCTGCCAACGATTTCCCAAGGTGAAGCCCCGACGACGGGATAGTCGGTGTCGGTGAGTGAACGGTAGGGGGAATAGTCGGGCGTGATTTCGAAGTAGAATTTTCGATCTTCCAGCATCTCCGCCCAAATACCGCCGTAAATACAGCGACCCAGATGCTCGATAAATTGTCCGTAAATGTAGGGGTTGATCGGCGTCTGCTCGGCGGAGGCGTCAAGTTGGATCGAAACCGGAGAGGGCGCGGCGTTGGTGCCGACGTTGAGGCTAAAAAAGGCGGCACAAAGGCAGATTAATTTTCGCATGACAAAGGAGGGGCGAAGGAAAGGGTGGAAAGCGCAGCCAGATTGACCGGGGGACGGGTGATTGAAGTTGAATGGGTTCAGGCAGGACCAACCTTGGGTAATTCTAACATGATACCGGGTCCCTCGATTGCGGAAATCAAACGAGTTGGTCAGGTCGCGAGGGCGAAGTGCGGAATGCGACAACGTATTTGCGGAATACGAAGCCAGCCTTAAGGTTCTCAACGCGTATGAAGATTAAGACACTGTTTCTGGGTTTGATTCTGGCGGGTGCGACGTTGACGGCGGGCGAGCCGCAAAAGGCGGTATTGGGTGCCGGGTGTTTTTGGTGCGTTGAGGCCGTTTACGAGCAATTGCCGGGGGTGCTGGATGTGGTTTCCGGTTATGCCGGCGGACCGGAAAAAAATCCGACTTACAAACAGGTGAGTGCCGGTCGAACGGGGCACGCGGAAGTCGTGCAAATCACCTTCGACCCCGACAAGACGAGCTACCGCGCGTTGATCGACTATTTTTGGCATACCCACGATGTCACCGATGGCTCCGGGGTGTGGCCGGACTTCGGGAAACAGTATCGCAGTATCATTTTGCCAGCCAACGAAGCGCAGTTGCAGATTGCCCGGGAGTCACGGGCGGCGGCGCGGGCGGACTTTGATAAACCCATCGCGACCCAGATCGTGATGCTCGATCACTTTTATCCGGCCGAAGACTATCATCAGGACTTCGTGCGGTTAAATCCCAACCACCCTTACGTGCGCAACATTGCCTACAAGAAGTTGGATAAGCTCGGACTAAAGCGGCCCTGAGTTTTGTAAGGCCGTCGCGGTAGTGCGGTGGTCGAGGTAGGGTCAGATCGGCGGGCCGTCCGCGGGATGAAAGCTGAATCGACCGGGAGTAAATCGATCAGTGCGGAGCAATCAGATTTTACAGGAGCGCCAGGCCCGGTTTACCGGGATATATCAGGGAAGAAACTTGGAACGGAGCAGCACCGGAGTTTTTAACCGCGAATGAACACGAATGGCTTCGCTAACGCTGCGCCTGGGAACGCGACCTTCTTTGTCTACCCAACTTGACGGGACTTCAAACGGAACGGTAGTGACGTTTATTCGTGTTTCCCGCACTGCGGGATGGTTGAAAAAACACCCAGTTGTTTGAAGTTTCTTGAGAGGAAATAGAGGAAACGAAGAAGGTCGCAAATATATGTGAACCAATTACTTCGTGTTTTTTTCATGTTCGGTGGATAGTCCATTGACTTAGGGACTTTGGTATTAAACCACCCTGACGCGGCGCGCCCAGCGGTCGCGCCCTACCTCAACTTTGTGCCCCAGCGGTTCCAGCGGGGGAGGTAGGTGTCGTTGATATCGAGTGACACGAGAATACCCTTGGCCTGGCCGAGGATGGCATCGCGGGGAGCAAACCCCCACGCGCGGGAATCGAGACTGTTGTCGCGCGAGTCGCCCATGATGAAGAATTGGTCCGGTGGCACGGTCACGGGGTCGAAATTGCGGTGGCTCGCGTTGCGGAGTGCCAGACCCATGACGGCGTGGGGATGGTCGGGGAGTTGTTCCTCGGCAAATGCCGCGTGCGGTCGTAATTCTGCGGCGACGGTGGGACCATAGTCACTCGTGGCAGGAGCGTAACCCACCGCTTCGCCGTTGAGGAACAAGCGATTGTGGCGGAGCGAAAGCTGGTCACCCGGCACACCGATCACGCGTTTGACCAAGCGGATGCCATCTACGGGCGAAATCAGCACGACGATGTCGCCGCGTTGGGGTTCCGCCCAGCGCACGAGGTGGTGCTGAGTGAGTGGCACGCGCAGGCTGTAGGCGAGTTTGTCGACCCATACCACGTCGCCTTCCAGAATAGTGGGATTCATCGATCCGGTGGGCACGGGATTGTAGTCGACGACGGTGGAGCGAAGGGGAATCCACACGAGACCAAAGAAAAGAAGGTAGGCCCGCCATTCGCGCCACTGGCGGGAGACAAACGAGGCGAAGTTAGCGAAAATCGGGAGTCGAGGTGACGGCATGACGAAGAGTTAGTCACGCGGGGCGAGGAGTTGTTTCAGG
>CAXBOL010000005.1:0-26854 GCA_963977295.1 uncultured Opitutaceae bacterium | reverse complement strand
GGAAAAAGGATTTTTGGGATGGGGTGCAGGGGAAGGGGCTTTGCTCCTTCCCCGCCTCCCCTTAGCGTTGGAGTTAGGCGGCGTGGGATTGAGGGTGGCGGATGGATTCGCGTAGCGGCTCCATGTTGAGGTAGCGGTTTGAGTCGATCCAGTCCTCGTGGGTCTCCACCGCGAGGGCTCGCACCAGGCGCAGGCAACAGGCTTCGTCGGTAAAGATGCGCACGACGTGGGTGCGACGTTTAAGTTCCTGATTTAGGCGTTCGAGCAGGTTGGTTGATTTGAGGTGTTTGTGGTGCGTGCGGGGCAGTCGGTAGAAGGTGAAGGTCTCTTCGATGTTGGCCTCTACCCAATCGCACAGTTTGCGATGTTTGCCGCTCCATCGTTCCAACCACTTGGTCAAATCGTGGCGGGCCTCATTCACATCGTGACGATCATACAACCAGCGTAGTTCCTGGAGCACCGTGCGGTCGGCGGTGCGCGGCAGATAATCGAGCGCATTGCGCAGGAAGTGGACGTAACAGCGTTGCCACAGGGCCAAGGGGAGGACTTCGGCGATGGCCTTTTTCAAGCCCGCATGGTCGTCGGTCACCGTCAGATGCACTCCGTGCAGTCCTCGGCTCTTTAGCCCCAAAAGGAAGTTTTTCCAACTGCTGGTGCTTTCCCGGTCGGCCAGCTCCACGCCCAGGATCTGTCGTCGGCCCTCCCAGTCAACGCCGATCGCCACCAACACCGCTCGGCTGCATATCACGCCCGCTTCGCGCACCCGCTCGTAGCGGGCGTCCAGGATCAGATAGGGATACTCCTCTTCGAGTCGACGACTCATAAACCGACTCAACTCTTCGTCGAGGCTCTTGGTCACACTCGAGACCGTGCTGGCCGAGAACCCGTGCCCGCATAGTTCCTCGGTCACCGCGCGCACTTTGCGCGTGGACACGCCCTGCACATACATCTGGGCCAGAGCCAACAGCAACGCCTTCTCACTTCGCTGATAGCGGGAAAACACCTCCGTGCTAAACAGCCCATCGCGGTCCTGGGGAACCCGCAGTTCCAATGTGCCCACCCGCGTGACCAACCGCCTCCGGTAGTGGCCACTGCGATAGCCTCGACGATCCGTGGTGCGTTCACCTCGACCAGCTCCCAATGCTTCGTCCATCTCCGCTTCGAGCACTTCTTGCACCGTCTTTTCCAGCAACGCTCGTATCGCGTCGTCTCCTTCTAATAGCGCCAGCATTTGCTCGCGCGAATCGATCTTTTCTTTCATGTCCTTGGGCGGACGGATTGTGGTTCTTTTCATCGTGGTTTGGCTTCGTAACCTCCACCTACCACAATCCGTCTTTTTGCTGAACTTTTTGCACACTACCCTCACCGCCTTGGCGACTTTGCGTTAAACCGAAGGGATCGGTTTTCACCTCTTCGTCAGACAATCCCAATTTTCGGCTGGGTTCGCTTGATCGGCTATCAAAAATTCATTCCAACTCACCCGTGGTAAATTGTTTCAGTGCGTAGCGGTAGTGGAGCTATTCGTGTCCATTCGTGGTTGAAAAACAAAGCCGTCCAGTCCGCGTCTCGATCGTATTCTTCGCGCACCCGTTTACTTCACCTCACGCCGCCAACCCTGCCGACAACGCAAACCGCGCCAGTCCCACCGAGTCGTGCAAATCCAGTTTGCGCATCACGCTCTGGCGATGCGTTTTCACCGTGCTTTCCGAAACATCCAATCGCTCCGCTGTCTGCCGCACGCTCAACCCTTCGCCCGCCGCCCGCAGCACGTCGCGCTCGCGCGGCGTCAGTTGCGCTAACCCGGGAGCCTCCGCTGGCTGCTCCATCATCAATTTCAGCGCCCCCACCGAATAATATTGGCGGTCTTCCCGCACCTCCCGCACCGCCGCGAGTAACATTTCGAAGGGTTCCTGCTTCGTCACGTAACCATGCAGGCCCTGATCCAAAGCCCGCCGTAAGTGCGCCGCCTCGGGCTGCCCCGTGACCACGATCCAGCGCGGCGTCGGCACCTCGCTCGGCCACGTGTCCACCAAGGTCCAGCCTTCAATCTGACTCGGATCACGCCCCAGCCGCAGATCCAACAACACCAGCTCCGGTCGAGTCCGGGCAAACAACGCCTGCCCCTCCGCCACCGTCGATGCCGAACCGACCCACTCGAGGTCGGTTTCGCGCCGCAAGGCCCGTTCCATCAAGGAACGCAACATCGCGTCATCTTCCACGATGGCGACCCGCATTCGGACTGGACTCGATGAATCGATTTCAGGCATGCGCAACAGTGGAGGGTTCCAACGCCACCGACACTTCAAAAATTGCTCCTCCGTTCACGCCATCCGTGACCCTGATCTCGCCTTGATGCGCCTCCACCAAGCGCTTCACCAAATGCAGCCCCAGTCCGGTCGAAGATTCTCCACCCGTCGGTTGCGCCGACAAGCGAGCATAAGCCCCAAACAACTGTTCCCGATCTGCCGCCGAAATACCCGGACCTTGGTCACTCACTCGAATCCATCCCCGGTCGCCGATGCGCCCCACCTCCACACTCACCGAACCTCCCGCCGGCGAAAATTTGATCGCATTCGAAACCAAATTGTCGACGACCTCCCGCCAACGCCACGGGTCCACTCGCGCCACTAGCGGCTCAGTTCCGCTATCCCCTCCCACCAACGCCAACGATTTCGCCCGAGCCGCCGGTCGATTCAATCCCACCACGTCGGCCACCAGTCGACCCAGATCCGTTGCCACTGGATGCACTTCGATGTTGGTTTGCTCCCGTCGTTCGGCCTCCAACCACGCGTCGAGTTCCTCTCGCATCCGGTTCACCGCCCCCCGGATTTCTTTGACGCTTTCCGTGGGCGAATCCACCAACCCTGCCGCCACTTCCGCACAACACGCATCGATGGCAAACAGCGGGCTGCGTAGATCGTGCACCGCAAACCCCAACCACTCACTCTTCTGTGCATACAGTCGCTTCAATTCGCCGTGCGCCGTGCGCAACCCCGCCAACGCCTGTTCGATCTCGGTGCGTTGTTGGGCCAGGCGTTGGGCCGATCGCCGCGACACGCGAAAAAGTCCCGCCAACACCGCCGCCACCAGTCCCGCCCCAGCCGCGATTGCCAGCCACGTGCGCCCTCGAGCCTGCTCCACCAACTGCGCCTGCTCGGCCCCCGCGCGGGCCGACTGCTCACGGGTCAAGGCCAGTTCATGCTCCACCGCCGTGCGTTCAAGTCGCTCGATTTCGCGCTCTTTTTCTGCCGTCTCGTAGCGGGTCTGCAAATCCAACAACGACTCATCCCGAGCCGTCTTGTCCGCCCGGCTCTGCACTTCCATCGCCACCCGCCAGTCGGCCAGCGCCCCACGATAGTCCCCCTCCTTCTCGCGAATTTCCGACCGCAATTTGTAGGCCGAAAGCGTCCGCTCTTCACTCTCAATCGCGTCCGCGACCTCTACGGCTTGATCGGCCCAAGTGAGGGCCTCGGCAGTGCGACCCATCTCGTTGAGCGTGGCCGCAATGTTCCGCGTCAGGATCGCTTCGCCGCGCTTGTAGCCGGTGTTGCGGTCGTAGCCCAACGCCTCTTCGTAGTAGGCCAGCGACGCGTTAAAGTCGCGCCGCTCACCGGCCATCGCCCCCAGATTGGTCAACACCCCGGACAACCCGATTTCGTTCTGCGTCACCCGCAGCAGACTCAACGCTTCTTCGTGCCGCTCCCACGCATCCTCTTCACGACCCAGCTCCTGCAACGTCACGCCCAGATTGTAGAGTCCATCCGCCAGGTAATCCGGATTATCCAGCGTGCGTCGCAGCGCCACACTGCGCTCGTGATAGGGCAGTGCCTTGGCGGGGTCTTCCATCACGCTGTAAAAATTCCCCAACGAATTAGCCACGGCCGCCTGTCCCCGCGCCTCCCCGAGTTCCTCGAAGATCGCCTCCGCTTCAATCAACGCCGTCAACTCCGCCTCGCGCTCGCCCAGCGGTCCGAGCGCCGCCGCCAAACTGTTGAGCACTCCGGCCACTTCGCGTTTCGCCCCTGTGGCCCGGCGAATCGCCAGCGACTGCCGTAACCGATCGACCGATACACGATAATCGCCCCGCAATTCCGCTGCCACTCCGGCCCAATACCATAAACTCGCTCGCAGCGCCGGAGCCTCCTCGGTCTCGCCGAGCAGTTCCAACCCCCGCAAGGTGGCTTCCTCCAAGCCTACGATGTTCTCGTTTTCGTAACTCGTCCGCGCCAGCTCCATCTGGGCCTGCGCTTGCTCGATCAGGGAGTGGTCGGATTCTTCGCATAGGCCTCGCCCCGAAAATCCTACCCAAAATAGGACGAACACTATGACTGGAAGACACCTCATCGCTACAGCATCGAAACAGCTCTAAATCCGCTGACAATGATCATCTGCCGATCGAGTTAAGCTTCATGTTTTCGTCGGCGGAGAAACTTCCCGGTCGTCCCATCGACTCCTCAAGACGCTCAGTTCGTTCTCAGCGTCCGTCTTCTCGGTTTGCCCTCCGGTCAATCACCCCCAATTTTCTCGCCTAGCCCCCAATCTTCAAACCCGATCCTCCTGTATATTTAACGGATGTCTTTGGCTCCTTCCCATAAATCGTCCTTCACACTGGGACTGCCGCAACTACCGGTGGGGGTCGCTGCGCTGGATCCCCTTCGTTCCATCGCGTGGCACGTCGAGGAGCGGGTTCGCACTCACCCCGATCGCGTCGCGTTGCAGACCCCATCAGGCAACCGGACTTACGCGGCAGTCAACACCACCGCCAACGCCCTTGCCCATCAACTTCATCAACGCGTCGGATCCACCGGCGGCCGTTTCGTGTTGTGGCTCCAGGATGCGTTCGCCGAAACCACCAGCGTGTTGGCGGCGTGGAAAGCGGGCGGAGCGTTCATTCCCCTCGATTCCCGGGCCCCCCTCGAATTCAACCTCGGCATTATCAAGGTCGTCGACCCCCACCTCATCATCGTCGATCCCGCCCACTTGGCCTTGCTACCTCCCGAGTGGCGCGACGACACCAGCAGGGTGCTGGTGTGGGCCGAAGGGAAAGCCCCCACTCAGACCAAAAACCTGAACCTGGATATCCCTCCTGAAACGATCGCTCGCATCGTGTTCACCTCCGGTTCAACCGGCAACCCCAAGGGCGTGGAGCACGATCAGCGCGGTATGCTCTACCGCGCCGCCACGTCCATCGCAGGGGCTGACTTTCAGGCCGGGGAATGCCAGCTCAATCTCTCGCCTCTCGCTCACGTCACGGGCTCCACCGTCCTGCTTAACACGCTGCTCATCGGGGGCACCTTGTCCTGTTATCCCCTCCGCGAGTGGGGTCTGGAGCGCATGGCGGAGTGGATCGATCGTCATCAGGTCACTCGATTCGCCACGGTTCCGACCGTGTTTCGACGGTTCATGCGATTACGTGACCTACCCGCAGACCAGCTCAAATCTATCCGCACCGTCTACCTTGGAGCGGAATCCACTCGCTGGACCGACGTCGCCCTTTTCCGTCAATTTTTTAGTCCCCGCACCAAGCTAATCACCAACATCGGATCGACCGAAACCGGTCCAACGGTGCGATACGATGTGCCCGCCGAGGACGCTCTCGACGAAGGCACCGTGCCCCTCGGTATCCCCTATCCCGATATCGAACTGCGATTGCTGGACGAAGACGGCCACGAGGTTCCCCCGGGCGAAGTCGGCGAAATCACGATTCGTTCCCGAGGGATCGCTTGCGGCTATTTTAGGCAACCCGAACGGTCAGCGCAGTTGTTTCCCGTCGATCCCCACGATCCCTCCGTCCGCCAATTCACGACCGGAGACATGGGCCGCTTTGACGCTAAACAACGGTTGATCTACGCAGGCCGACGCGATCGGCAGGTCAAAATCAACGGCCACCGCATCGAGTTGGATTTTATCGCTTCCGTCCTACGCCAACACCCCGACATCGAAGAAGCCGATGTGCGGACATGGCCTGATCCCCACAACGGCGTGCTGATTGCCGCCTATTTCTCGACCGCCCGCTCCGTCGCACTCGACGTTCCCAGTCTGCGGCGCTGGCTGCAGGACCAAGTGCCCCTTTACATGGTGCCGCGACACCTGCAGCAACTGGAGAAGTTGCCGCTCCACAGCTCAGGGAAGATCAATCGACAAGTTTTACCCCCACCTGCTTCTACTCGAGAATCACCCCCCGGTATGCCGGAGGCGTTGAATGCGATCGGACAGTCCGTGCTGAGTCTTTGGCGCGAATTGCTGGAGGATCCGTCCATCGGCCCCGACGACAATTTTTTTACGGTGGGAGGGGACTCCCTGTTCGCCACCCGTTTTCTTCTTGAAGCCGAACGCGTGGCGGGTCGCGAACTCCCCTTGAATCTTCTTTTTCAGGCTCCCACCCCACGAGAATTTGCCCGCCGAATCGAGCAGCCGCCCCTCCAATTGAGTAACTTGATTTGCGCCCAGGCGACCGGGAAAAAAGCTCCCCTTTTCTGGGTCCACGGTTGGGTGGACAGCTTGTTTCAGATTCTCCCGCTGGCTCGGAAGCTCGAGATCGATCGACCCGTCTTCGTGATTCAATGCAACCAACACTGCGGAGATTTGCCACCGCCCGTTTCCGTGGAGGCCATGGTGATCTACTACGCCGACTTAATCGAACGCGAATCACCCAACGGTTCGTATCTGTTGGGTGGATTTTCGGTCGGGGCGACTTTCGCTTTCGCCACCGCGGCCGAGCTGCAGCGGCGTGGTCGTAAGGTCGAAACCGTGATTGTCATCGATCGCACTCCGTCCAACCTGCCGACCTCAATCCATTGGCGCATGATGGCATCCGACGCCCTGATCAAAGCCAGCCAACAATTCGGAAGCTTGTGGCGGGGCGAACATGAACTTGACTACCGCTACCTCCAGGCGCGCTGGCAGGGTATCCTCCGACGGTTTAGATTGAGCCGTCCCGCGGCCTCTTCGGCCCGCCCACCCGAATCATCCGCCGGTCCGGCCATGGTTTTGGACTATTACACCGTGCTTTCCAATGCCTTCACCCCTCAACCCTGTTCCGTCCCCGTACTGCTGATACAATCCCGCCACAACCCCGCCAACTTGCGGACCGCGTGGCGATACCTCAGCCGAGGACACGTCACGCACCGCTGGGTTGCCGAAGATCATCTAAAAATCGTGCTGCCTCCGCATCTTGAGCAGCTCTGCCAACTCATCCGCCAGGCACTGGCTGACCTCGATTGAAAAAGCTCTTTAATTTCATCCGCTTGGTCTGGGCTTTTCCCCGCTCCTATCTGGTGTTCGTCCGACCCGAATACGACAACCTTTTCGGCAAGCTCCGACACCTCGCACGATTCTATCGGCACTTTGCTCTCCGACGCACGCGGATGGTGACCGTTGTCGGCTCACTCGGCAAATCGTCAACGCATCGCGCCATCATGACCGCGTTAAGCTGCCCACCGCGCAACCTATCTTTCAGCAACTACGGCACGAGCCTCGCCGCCAATCTCTTGAGAATCCGACCTTGGGATCGCTTCGGGGTCTTGGAAGTCGGAATTAGCGGACCGAGTGGCATGGGGGCCTACGCCCAAATGATTGAACCGGATGTCGTGGTGGTCACCTCCATCACCAGCGAACACTTCCGGCTGTTTCCCCGTTTGGAGGATACCCGGGCGGAAAAGGTCAAGATGGTCACCGGTCTCCCGCCCACCGGCATCGCCATCCTCAACGGCGATGACCCCCATGTCCGCTGGATGGCCACCCAAACCAAGGCTCGGATTGTGACGTACGGCTTTGGACCAGACAATGATGTGCGGGCCACCGATATTGCCAAGGACGAGAAATCGACGACCTTCAACCTACACCTCGCCGGTAAAGTTCACCCGGTCAGAATCCGTCTACTCGGCCAGCACATGGTTTATCCCGTGCTCGCCGCCGTGACTGTCGCCCACCTCGAAAAGATCGACATCACCGCGACCCTAAGTCGTCTCGCTGAACTCACCCCCGTTCCCCTGCGAATGGAAAGAACCTCTCTGCCATCGGGGGTTGATATTATCGACGATAGTTACAAAAGCGGCATCGAAACGGTCTGGTCCGCATTTGCCACCATGGCCCAAATGACCGCGAATCGCAAAATTGTGGTGTTGGGTGACACCGGTAGCCCCGACGGCAACATGCGGGATGTCTACCGCGAGGTGGGTCGAAAATTGGCGCAATTTGCTGACCTCGTGATCTGCATCGGAAGTCATGGTATGCAAAGTGTCCGTGCCGGAGGTATTGAGGCTGGAATGACCTACGAGCAGTTTAATTTGGCTGGATCACGGATCGGCCCGGTCCATCAATACTTGCAGGACCTCTGCCAAGCGGGAGACCTCGTTCTATTCAAAGGTAACGACCGGCAAAGACTTCATCGGCTCGCCCTCAAACTGCGGGGACATCCGGTTGCGTGCCAAGTTAAGTTCTGCCGCGTGAAGGTAGAAAACTGTGCTCAATGCCCCCTACTGAACGCCCCCGCCTCGCGTTTCAGCAACCCGTGGATCAGCCGTTCTATCGACCCCTGAACGCTCCTGCGCTTTGCTCACGCCGGGATCTTTGGGGTGTCTTCGTTGCTTCTCGCCTAACGGTCCCACTTCGCGCCGGCTTTCATCGCGACCAGACTTGGTTCAGGCTGCCGCACCTCCCTATGAAGCGTTGCCTCCTTTTTCTCTCTGCCATCGCGTCCATCGCGTCCGTCGCCGCCATCGCGTTCGCGTCCAATCCCCTGCAAGTTGATGGCCACAGTTTCTACGGCGCCGATCCCTCCGCCACCGTCACAGCCGATGGCAAACTCTACATGGTCGTGACGACCGACAGTCTCGATTGGGACAAGCAGGTCGGATGGGATCTCTACACGACCGAGGACCTCGTCAATTGGACCAACCTCGGCACGATCTTCGATCACGAAGATTCTGCGTGGGGCATCAACAATGCCTGGGCCCCCGATCTCACTGTCAAGGACGGCAAGTTCTATCTCTACTTCTACTTTCGCAACAGTGGCCCCGACGGCGGCGTCGGCATCGCGGTCGCCGACCACCCCACCGGCCCCTACGTCGAAACCACTTCCGAACGTCTGTTCAAAGGCCACGATCCCGCCCTGTTCAACGATGTCGACGGCACGCCCTACATTTTCGTGCAGGACCAGGCTTATCGTCTCGAGGCCGATCTGAAATCCGTCACCGAGGGCCCCATCAACCTCGGCCTCAAATACCGGCCCCAGAAGTTCGAGGCCGCCTACGTGTTTGAGCGCAACGGCATCTACTACTTCACCATCGCCCGCCACTGGAACAACCTCATCTACTACACCGCCGACCATGTGCTCGGCCCCTACACGTTCCGCGGCGAATTCATGAAGCCCTACGGCGGCAACAACCACCACTCCATCGTCAATTTCAAAGGCCAGTGGATCATCTTCCACCACGAATGGGTTAAGGACGTGCCCGGCCACGAGGGTCACCAACGCCGCATCCGCGCGGAGTATCTGAATTTTAACGACGACGGCACGATCCAGATGGTCGAACCCACCGCCGCGGGCATCAGCCTCGAAACGCTGAACGCCCACTAACGCTGACAACGGCCGGGCCGAGCGCTTCAACTCCAGGAGGGCATCGCAAAGTCCGGGACTCCTTGGCCCGGAGCTACCCAAACTTCCTGCTTCGCCGGGGCCAGACGGCCCGAACGCCTTTCCAGCCTTGATCCGCGCCGGGAAATCGCCCCTTTTGGAAGCTCACCCCTTCCCTTGTCCCATGACAACTCGCCGCAATTTCCTCACTCGCAGTTCCCTCGGACTTGTCGCCGCCAGCCTCGCCAGTCGCCCCCTGATCGGAGCGCACCATGAATTGACCGGTGCCCCACCTGCGGACGCCGACACCTGGTTCGACATCTCCCTCGCCCAGTGGTCCCTCAACAAAGCCTTTTGGAGCGGCGCGCGCGATAAAATGCGCTTCGCGCAAATCACCAAACGCGAGTTCGGCGTCAATGCCGTCGAATACGTGAACCAATTCTACCTCGAGGGGTTCACCCAATCCATCACCGCCGAGCTCAAAAAGGTCTCCGACGGCGAAGGTGTGCGCAATGTGCTCATCATGTGCGACCGCTGCGGACGCCTCGGCGACCCTGATGCCACCAAACAACAGGCCTCGATCGACGCCCACCTTCCCTGGCTGGAAGCAGCCCAGACGCTCGGCTGTCACGCTATTCGCGTCAACGCCCACTCCGACGTCAGTGAAAGCTACGGCACCCAACTCGATCGCACCGCCGACGGCCTGCGCCGCCTCTGCGAAATTGGCGAAACCTACGGGCTCAATGTCATTGTGGAGCCCCACGGCGGCCTGTCCTCCAACGGGGCCTGGCTCGTCGCACTCATGGATTTGGTCGGCCACCCCCGCGTCGGCACCCTGCCTGATTTTGGCAACTACGGCAGCAAACGCGAAGGCTGGACCTACGACATCTATCGCGGCACCGCCCAAAGCATGCCCTACGCCAAGGGGGTCAGCGGCAAGACCTTCCATTTCGATGCGCAGGGCGAAGAGAGCACGATGGATTTCCGCCGACTGATGAAAATCGTCAAGGACTCCGGTTTCACCGGCTACGTGGACATCGAATACGAAGGCCACGAGATCGATCCCGACACCGGCATCAAACTCACCCGCGACCTCTTGGTAAAACTCGGCGGCCGACTCTGATTCTTAGTTAAAAACTGGGCCACCCTAGCCTCAACGAGAGCGAAAGTCCTCCTGCGCAAGCCAAAGGCATCAAGCCCCACCACGACTTCGAGTCATGGCTAGGGTCGGGCTTTTCGCCCGATATCCCACCCGTCTGCCTCTTCCCTCCACGGCGATTCCGCAAGGGCGCCAGGCCCGATTAACCGATATATCCTGGGGATTAAACTGGGACTAATTTACAAAAGAAAACGAAGAACACGAAGCCAACTGCCCGTAGAATACCGCGTGGGCTTTAATCCTCCTTCCTTTCCTTCGTTTTGTGAAAACCCGCTTGTCTGACGGAAGTTGACGTTCAAGCCTCAAAGGGAACCCAACCAACCGAGGCCTCAGGCCCCGAGGAGAAATCCCATCTTCCACGCCCCTCCCTTCTCTCCCTTTGCTCCTGTAAAACCAATCACCGCTTGGTTTTAGATTTTAACGCCAACCCGCGAAGCCGCCGAGTTGAGGGGCAAGTTATTCAACTGCTGAACTTTGCGTTCTCACCGGTTTGGTGGCTTTGCGTTAAAATTAGCCTAGTTTATTCGGGCTGATGGTAAAAACCCACCCGCTGAAGGCTTCGATTACCGACCCAATTGCCAAGTCACCCAGACCCTGTTGCTTAAATCCGCCACCGACGAATCGCGGAGTTCAAACATCGCGTATCTCGGATTTCGGTTCAGCATACGAACCCAGCACGAATAATTCCATTTCCACCGGGCCCACAACTTTTTCCCATCATGACCTCTGCCCATCCCGAACCGCATCGCATTCATCGTTCCGGCGGACTTCGCGCTGCCGTCCTCGGAGCCAATGACGGCATCGTGTCCATCGCGAGCCTGATTGTTGGCGTCGCCGCCGCCGGCGCGGACCGCTCGAGTATCATGTTGGCGGGCACCGCCGGACTGGTGGCTGGTGCCATGTCGATGGCCGCCGGAGAATACGTTTCGGTTAAATCACAGGAGGACACCGAATGCGCCGATCTCAAAATGGAGGCCCTCGCATTGGAGACTAATCCCGAGGGCGAAGCCGAGGAACTAACCGCCATCTACGTCAACCGCGGCTTGGAGTCGAACCTCGCCCAAGAAGTCGCGCGTCAACTCACCGAACACAACGCGCTCGCGGCCCACGCCCGCGACGAAATCGGCATCACCGATGCCCTCAGCGCCCGCCCCATCCAGGCCGCCATCTGGTCGGCCGTCGCGTTCACCGTGGGGGCCGCCGTGCCCGTATTCAGCGTCACCCTCATCCCACTCGCCTCCTTGCTCTGGGTGATGCCGATATTGACCATCATCCTCCTCGCCTCCCTCGGCGCCCTCGCTTCCAAAGCCGGCGGCGCTTCCCCCTGGCGCGGAGCCCTGCGCGTCAGTTTCTGGGGCCTCCTCGCCATGGGTCTCACCGCGGGAGTGGGCCACCTGTTCGGGGTCTGAACCGCTCGCCGAGTCACGTGCTCAAATACGTGACATCGTGGGACGCGCCCAAATCCGGCTCCGAAAATCACCACCCGGCGAGACGGAAACTGGAGTCGAAATTCATCTTCTGCAACACCCTGCCCGCCTTCGTGAGCTCCACGGGATCCACCTTTCGCACATCCAGATCATAGGTGCGATCATCCGTCCTGACCCTGATCCGCCGTTCATCCCGGATAAATTCAATCTCCCGCAACACGATCACGGCATCGCTTTCGTCCTCGCGGTCAAACGACACCGCAGGCCCCCGCTCCCACTCATAAAGCAGATGCTCGAACTTTGGAGTCCGCATCAGAATGAGGCATTCGATATCCGCCCCATCGAATTGATTCACGATGGCGAACGAAACAATCAAGTCCGTCCCAAGTTCAGAGGAGATGAAGGATACCAATTCCATGTGCATTCTCGTTGGGTTGAGTAGTGGGAACTGTCTTACCCGGATTCAGCCGAGGGGGAAGCCATTCGTTAATTTCCAACGGACGATTCCTGTCCATGCTCTCCATCTTTGGTCCCGCCAAGCGCCTCATCAATACAGAATGCTCCCGACTGGCACGAAAGGGTTTGGGAAATCCAGGGGCCTGCTGACCCGCGATGAACCGGTATTCCCCAGTCCAATTATAACGCCAAGGCGCGGAGCCGCTGGGACAGGATAGAGTTATTACAGCTGCTTGGCTTCTCGCACTGACCGGCTTGGCGACTTTGCGTTGAAATTAATCCATTTTTATCGAGCTGTTGGTATTGAATGCCACCCCCACGAAAGGCTGGCCCCGGGCGCACTCTTAAGGGTATATAACCGTGGACCTGTTCCTTCCTTTTTTGCTCCACCCCATGCCCCGCTCCACCGCTTCTGTTACCCCCGCCGTCTTCCCCTTCATCCGTGCCCTCTTACTTGCCGCGCTGCTCGTCCTCCCGCTTTCGGCCGCCGCCAAGCCGCTTAACTTCGTCCTCTTTCTTGCCGACGATATTTCGTCCGAGGACATTGGTGCCTACGGACATCCCACCATTCAAACCCCGAACATTGATCGCCTCGCCGGTGCCGGTCTGCGGTTCACCAATGCCTACCTGACTATCAGCAGTTGCAGTCCCAGTCGCTGCAGTTTGATCACCGGCCGTTACCCGCACAATACAGGAGCACCGGAACTCCACACCGAGTTGCCTGAAGGCATGATTCGTTTCCCCGATCTGCTGCGCCAAGCCGGCTACTACACCGTGCTTTCCGGTAAAAATCATATGGGTAACTACGCGGCGCAGGCCTTCGACACCGTATCGCTGGGTGTCGGTCCAGGCAAAGAAGAGGACTGGGTGCAACTCCTTCGGGAGCGGCCGCGAGAGCAGCCGTTCTTTTGTTGGTATGCGTCGACCGATGCGCATCGCGATTGGCAGTTCGACAACCACGCCCCGCGCTACGATCCATCGGACATCGTTATCCCGCCCTACCTCGTTGATGGCCCCAAAACCCGCGAGGATCTCACGGGGTATTATCACGAGGTGAGTCGCTTTGATCACTACATTGGTGCAGTCGTCGCCGAGCTCGACCGCCAGGGCGTGCTCGACCACACCGTCATCATCATCATGGCCGACAATGGCCGCCCCTTCCCCCGCGCCAAAACCCGGCTCTACGATAGCGGCATCAAACCTCCTTTCATCATCTATGCTCCCGGCTTGGTTGAACCCGGTGTGACCGATAGTCTCATCAGTTCCATCGACCTCGCCCCCACGGTCCTGGAGCTCGCGAACACCCCACCTGATGCCCGTATCCAAGGTCTGAGTTTCGCCCCCGTGCTCCACGATCCTACCGCCACCGTGCGCCGTGTTGCCTTCGCCGAACACAACTGGCACGTCTACGCCAACCACGAACGTATGGTGCGCATGGATGACTGGCTCTACATCCGCAACCACATGCCCGACCAACAGAACCTCTGCGTCGAAGCCTACATGGGCGGCGCCGGCGAAGAACTCTGGGCCGCTCACGCCGCCGGCACGCTCACCGCCGCCCAACGCAACGTCTTTTGGAACCCTTGTCCTCCCGAAGAACTTTACCACGTCCGCAACGATCCGCACCAACTCACCAACCTCGCGGACCATCCCTCAAGCGCCGCCATCCTCGCGACCGCGCGCGCCCAACTCTCTGCCTGGACCACCCAAACCGGCGACACCATTCCGACCCACGGATCGCCCAGCCGCGACGCGCCCCCCGGCCAGCCCCCACTTGACCGGAAACTCTTCCAACGCGGCGAAATGCCCGGCGCGGCCACCTCGGCCCACGCCATCAACCACCCCGGCCCCCAATAACGCTTTCTCGTCCTCGCCCCCTCTCCTCACGACCGACGCGACCGCGACCCTCGACTCGCCGCTCGCGGCCTCATTTTACCATGCCCCGTATCCTCCGCCTCTTCGTAGTGCTTTCCGCTCTGCCCTTCAGCCTCACGGCGAAATCCCAGCCCAACATCGTCCTCTACATCGCCGACGACCACGGTCGCAACGATTCCTCGGTCTATGATGCGTCCAGCGATGCGATTACCCCCACGATGGCCAAACTCGCTGCCGCGGGGCTGACCTTCACCCAAGCGTTCGTCGCCTCGCCCGCCTGTGGCCCCAGTCGGTCGGCGCTCCTCTCGGGTTTGATGCCGATGCGCAACGGGGCTGAACACAACCACGAGCGCCCGCGACTCGAGACCCAAATCATGATCCCCCAGATGCAGGCCGCCGGCTATGAGGTCGCCTGTTTCGGTAAGGTCCAACATGGCGCGTGGGCGAAATCGCTCCAAGCCGATCACGTCGATCTGAGCCGCAATAACCTGGAAGAAAAGGTTCAAGCCTACCTCGATTCCCGGTCCTTGGCCAAACCACTGCTCCTGATCGTAGGCGACGTCCGCACCCACGCCCCTTGGCTCGAACACGACACCTACCAAGACATCACCCTCACGATTCCCGACCGCTGGGTCGACACCCCCGATACCCGTCGCCTCTGGGAGAATTATCTAGGCGAAGTCACCGAGGTCGACACCACGCTAGGTCGCATCGACGACATCGCTCGGGCTCATTTCAAAACCGACGACTTTCTTGCCATCTACACGTCCGATCACGGCCACGCCTGGCCCTTCGGCAAATGGAACCTCTCCGACTGGGGCACCCAAGTCGCCTTCATCGCCCGCTGGCCCGGTCATATCGCACCCCACACCCGCACCGACGCCCTGATCAGTTGGATCGATATCTTTCCCACCTTTCTGGATATCGTCGGCGGCGAAATCCCCGCCGACATCGACGGCCGCTCCTTCGCCGCCGTCTTGCAGGGTGAAACCGACCAGCATCGCGACCTGATTTTCACGACTCACTCCGGCGATGGTGAGCAAAACATCTACCCCATCCGCGCCGTCCGGGATGACCGTTTCAAATACATCCGCAACATCCATCCCGAAGCCTACCACACCACGCACACGGATATGCTCCGGCGCCCCGTGCAGGGCTCATACTTCACCGAATGGGAAGCCGCCGCCGTCACCGATCCGCACGCCCAAGCCGTGCTGCAGCGATACCATCGTCGTCCGGCCGTCGAGTTCTACGACATCGTCCAAGACCCCGGGGAAACCACCAACCTCGCGGCGGATCCCACCTATGCCACCGAGCTCGCGCGCCTGGCCCAACACTTGGAATCCTGGATGGCCGCTCACCACGACACCGTCCGCATGCAACACGCCCCCTACCTACTGTCCGACCCCTATCCGGGCCCCGGATCATCTTCATCCGATTCCGACTAACCCGTCCTCACGGACCCGCCGCAGAGCCCACCCCACCAAGGCCCCAGCTCCACCCTTCTCCCCGCAGGCGTCACTTTGATGCCGCACACTTCCGCCGGATCGCCGTGATCCTAGCCAAATCGAACCATGAATTGCCCCCCTTGTTTCAGCGTCCCGTGCTTTGAATCTGAACGAATCTAACTAGGCTTCGTTTCCTGCCATTTCGCGGTTTCGATTCCCATCCTTCCTCATGACTAAACCTTGTTTCTTCATCATTCTGCTCACTTTGGTGTCGGGATTCACGTTCGCAGCCCAATCCCACGCCTCAGCACTTCCGGAGCAACCTCCGCCCGCCCTCACCACGTTTATGCGCGATGGCGGGTGGTGCTGGTATCAGGACCCCCGGGCGATCATTGCCCACGGCAAACTCATCATCGGCGGCGTCAGTGGCCAGAACGGAGACCTCAAGATCAGCGTCTACGATCTCGCCGCGTCACGTGACCTCGGCACCGTCGTATTGCACCCCCAGTTTCAAGTCGATGATCACGACGTGCCGGCGCTGTATGCCCGGCCCGACGGCAGCATTCTCGCCGTCTACGCGAAACACGGCAACGAGCGCATCCATTACACCCGCATCTCCTCACCGCACGATTACCTGCAGTGGGGACCCGAACAGCAGTTTGTGCACAACTACGACGCCAAACCGGGCGTCACCTACATGAACCTCTACTACCTCGAACAAGAGGGTTTGCTCTACAATTTCTTCCGCGACGGTCCGACCTACAACCCGAGCTTCATGACCTCATCCGATCACGGCCAAACTTGGGGCAACCGGACACACTTCATCTCCGACGAGGTCGAAGGTCGCCAGCGCCCCTACGCCCGCTACCTGCAACGCGATGCCAATACCGTCGGCATCACCTTCACCGACGCGCACCCCCGCAACTTCGGCAACAGTCTCTATTACGCCGACTACCGGGATGGCGCCTTTTATCGCGTCGACGGCACCAAGATCAAAGCCCTCGCCGCCGGTCCCCTCACCACCTCCGAAGCCGAAAAAATCTATCAAGGCAGCGGCATCACCACCGACGGCACCCTGCATCTCAGTGCCCCCAACAGCGCGTGGACCAGCAGTGCCACCGTCGATGCGGCCGGGTATCCGCACATTGGCTACGACGACCACCGCTATCGCCTCGCTTCCTGGGACGGCACCCGCTGGCACGACCGCGAAATCGCCTTCGCCGGCAAGTGCCTTTACCCGCGGGAAAGCAGCTACACTGGCTTGGTCACCCTGGATCCCTCCGACCCGCGCCGCGTCTTCATTTCCACCGACGTCGACCCTTCTACCGGGAAGGATCTAGGCGGCACTCACGAGATCTACACGGCCACCATCGGACTCGACGACGACACCAACTCTATCACTTGGCACGCCCTCACCGCGAATTCGCCCCAACGCAACATCCGCCCCATCGTCACCACCGGCGACGGCTACCGCGCCGTCCTATGGTTGGCCGGCCCGTGGCGCACCTACACCGACTACGAGAGCGACGTCGTGGGCTACATCGAAACGCTCTCCCCGTAAAATCATTCTCACCCTCACTCCCTGCCTCGCTCTCGTTCTCGTTCTCTAAATATCCTACCTCTGCCCCTATCGGTCACGAACGCTTCAGTCACATCAACCGCATCCTCGCTTGTCCCCCGCGATAAACCGCTTTCTATCGCGAGAAACCGTTAATCAGCCTAACCGAACCGAAATGTTACGTAGCCGTAGTCGGTAGACGAAGCCATTCGTCCCGCTCAGCGGGATCTGTGGTTAAACCCCAGTCTGCCTCTCCAGTATTCATATCTAAAATCCTCATGTTCCGCCGCTTTCTTATCCTCCCCGCACTCACGGCACTATTAGTCACCGCCAGCCTCACCGCCGCCCCCGCGCCGCTTAAGTTCTCCGATGTGAAGACCAAGTTTGCCGCGAATCTCGCGCTCTGGTGGGACAAGAAAATGCCCCTGCCGGAAAAGATCGAAAAGGCCCACGAGCTCGGATTCGACGCCGTTGAGTTCTGGGCCTACGGCAAAGAAGACATCGACGCGATCGCCGCCACCAGCAAGCGACTCAACATGAATGTCGTCCAATTCACGGCTTGGGGAAAGCCCCTCGGCTCCGGTGAGAACATCGATGAGTTCGAAGCTGGCATCAAAGAGGCCATCGGCGTCGCCCATAAACTCGGCGCCAAGATGATGACGGTCACCGGCCACCGCTGGGTTGAGGGCTACACCCTCGAGCAACAGCTCGCCAACTACACCGCCGCCCTCAAGCGCGTCGCCCCGCTGTGCGAGGCCGCCGATGTGATGATTATCATCGAGCCGTTCAACCCGGTGGACCACGGCAAAAACACCCTCAATGGCAGCCAAGCCGCGGTCCTGATTTGTCGCGAAGTCAACTCGCCCATGATCAAGATCAACTGGGATTTTTACCACATGCAGTTGTCCGAAGGCGCCCTGCTCACCTACCTAGAAAAGGGTTACGATCAGATGGGTTACCTGCAACTCGCTGACACCCCCGGCCGCTTCCAGCCCGGCACCGGCGAGCTCAACTACCGCAACATTTTGAAGGCCGTCCATGAGATGGGCTACCGGGGTTACATCGGCGTCGAATGCCGCACCCAAGGCACCCCCGAAGCAGCCCTGCAACAGTTGCTCGAGAACGCATATTGAGCGCTTCCCACTGGCTCGGGGATCCAGTTCGCTCGAGGTTACAGTTCCCCGGGGAGGAGCCGTGCTTGCACGCGATTTCGTCTGCCTCACCGCCCCGCGCACTGTCAGACGCTTTTCAAATAGAGCCATGGCGATAGGCCGAAAGGATTGAAACTAGCCTCGGCGCGTGAGACCTTATGGTTGTGGCCGGGGTCGCTGACCCCGGAGTGCACCGTCAGTCTGCTCCCAAGTCCGCGACGCCGGCTACAATATTTCTTAGCATGCGCCAACCGTCGCACCTCCGCCCCCAACCGTCACCACTCCGCTGTGCTCATCGCGAGCAAGCTCGGCTCCTACCTCCGCTACAGATTCAAGATGGAATCAGTCTAAATTCCGCGGTTGAAGTGGGTCACCGAAATCACGGAGGTTCGGACAGAGTTCACCAATCAATGGTTACGAGAGCAATCTTTGGGTGAACCGCTTTCACTTTCGGGGTAAAGAAATCGGCTCCCAATTTTCTTCCCTTAATCTCGGTGAAACTCCGGTTTGCCTCTGTGACCAACCGCGGTTTATGGAGTAATAATACAACTGCCTGACTTTGCGGGCTCACTGGCTTGGCGACTTTGCGTTAAAACTAGTCTATCTTGACCAAGCTGTTGGAATCAGAGACGAAACATCGACTCAACTGCGCGTGATTCTCAGGCCTTCGTTGGAGGGGGTCATCTCGACAAATCGCGCCCCATCATTGGGTGGATTCGCCCCGAGGTGACGACGGATTCGGCCCGCAGCGCCGGCATCTTTGGCCAGCATCAGCAAATAACCGCCCCCTCCTGCTCCGAGAAGTTTCATGCCGCCCACCCAATCTTCCAGCGGCGCCAGCATCCGTTGCAATTCGGGCGGATTGGTTCCGACATCAAGCGCTTGGTTCAGCATCCATGAACGCCGCACGCATCGAGCAAGCCCATCAAAATCATCGCTCTGAATCGCTTCCGCCGTCGCGAAAGCGTGTTGGCTGATCGAATCAAGGTGACGCAATACGTCGCGGCGGTTGAGAAACATGCCCCGGACGATTTCACCCAGGATATTATGAGCGACGCGCGTAAGCCCCGTGTAATAGAGCAAACATTGCGGTTGGTGCGCGGGGGATCGGAAAAGATTGTCCGGCAACCACCGAGCCACCGGTTTCTGATCCAGACCAGGTCCGGTCTGGAGAAGTTTTAAACTGCGCAGCAAGCCTCCGAACTGGTCCTGCCAGCCCCCTCCGGAGGTCAACATTTGCTCCACCGCGAGGACCCGGGCCCCGATTTCGTCAAGCGACCAGCCCAGCGAGCCAGCTTCCGAGAGAACCCCCAGAATGGTTCCCGCCAGAATGCTACTCGTTCCCAGTCCGGATCCTTTCGGGATCGCACAAAGGAGGGAAATCTCAATGCCTCCGCCAAATTCGCGGAGTTGTTCGGCGAGCGTCCGGTGGCGCGGACGTTGCAAAAACTGAGGGTGAAAACCCGCAAGGGCAAACGCCGCCCGAGGGATCGCAAAACTGGAATTCAAGCCCTGATAGTGGGCCAAATCTTCATAGGTTTTAAAACAGACCGATTGTCCAAGGTCGATCGATTGGACCGCCAGATGCGGCTCCGCGCAGAGTCGCGCAAAAACCTGGATCGGAGGCTGACCATTAAGGTCGGCCGCGAGATTGACCACATTGCCGCCGGCCAAAAAGCAATACGGTGGGGTGTCACTCCAGCCTCCCGCCAAATCCAGACGCGCCGGCGCCCGACCCCAAACAACCTGATCTCGCAGAAACGTGCTGACCGGAGTTTTACCAATATTGCGAAACCGATCGATCACTTCTTGGCGCAGCGCCTCAAAGGCCTGCTTTTCGAGTGGAGCAGGATCCCCATGCCGCAATCGCTCCACGGAGGCCCGGAACATGCGGTCATGTAGAAACGGCAACAGGGCCCCGTTGGCCTCCGGCGCCGCCTCCGGCAGCGGAGCCCCGGTCGCGTGAAACGCCTCTGCCGCATGGGCCAAATCGATTTGGTGAAACACGCTCCGGTTGGCATGAGCCGCCAGTATCGGCACCGAAGCCTGCATCAATTTTCGCCGCTGGGCGAAGAGACGGGGCAGATCGGCGCTGGAGCCGAGTTCCTCCGCCGACTTTCGCACCGCCGCAGAAAAGAGTCGGCTCGCCTCGGCATTGGGCTTGGTCGCATCAAAGAGCCAATTAACAAAGTCCCCGTCGATCGCCTCCAGATCCAGCACCGGAAAGAGAGGCACGGTTTGAATGTCGAGATCGCCATCCCACCCGAGACTCTTCGAATCAAGGTCTCGCGCCTCCGCCCAACGGATCGCTGCGACGCCGTTCCAGGTCGTTGCTGGATCGCCAAAAGCCCCGCGAAAGGGATCGTCCCAACCATAAAAACGGATCGCATAACAATCACCGGCACCGGCCATGGGCACGAAATCGAGACAAGCTCCCGGCGGCAACGCACACGACCACTCATTGGCCGGCACTCCCGTGATCACATGGCGTTGCTTCAGGGACCACCCTGGCCCCACCTGGCTGTTTTCGATCCAAATATCGCGGTTCGCCGGAGTCAGCGAACACTGGGTGATCGCATTTTGCACGAAGATCGACGGATGCGGTTTCGGCAAAGATGAGCGAATGCGACGCTGATCAATGACCCGATTTTGCAGGGCCAGGGAAGACTGCACGATCTCCGCATTGGTCCCGAAATGGTAGAACTCTCCACTGGGGAGGTCCAACAGCCCACTGGTGAGCGCATTCACCGCGGGATCAATCACGGTCGGCGCCGTGCCCAAGGCGGGTCCGAACTCACTGTAAAGATCGTAAGCCGGAGGGTGATCCGGATCGATCGGATTTCCTGCCGCATCGTATCCCGACTTATCCATCAACACCCGCATGGCGCGGTCACTGAGCATCCAAATTCCCACATCGAGGAGGAAGAAGTTGTCCCTCATTCGAGTCTGAATCTCTGCGACACTCGGCTTTTGCAGCATGTAGGAAAGCGAGGTCGGGTCTTGCCGCGACGAAAAGAAACAGCCGTGGTGGGACGCTCGCTCGGGGTTGTCCCACAACCCCAGACAAAGCACATCCACATCGGGCAACGGACCCAAGGGCGCTTCGTTCCAGACCAACGCATCGCCACTGGCAATTAGCCACCGGAGTCTGGGCGGCGATTGCTCCACCAGTCGCTCGAGCAGTGGCAGTTGGAGATCAAGCAGGGTTTGATCAATCCGTTGCCCCCGCATCCAGCGAAAGATCGGCACCGGCACCAGCGCCTTGCCCCCGGAAGCATAGGCGGGGAGCCGACGACTCTGCCCCCCAGCGTGGATGATGAGCCGTTTTTCCTCACTGGCCCACGATTCAAAATCCGCTTCCGGCGCCAGACTCCGCCAAGCTTGATGGACGACGTGCGCCGTGCCCCCGCCCGATCCCAGTTTTCGCCCGATGGGATCGTGGGTCGCAAACCATCCCGGAGCCATTCGACCAGTGAGCTGGGAGAACTGATCACTGAGCGCTGCGGAGACAGAAAGTAGGACCTGAGCCATATCCAGCCAAGCAAGCAACTTGCGGCTCTGGTGTAAAGATGCACCGCGGCCTCATCGACGTCGAATGCCGCACCCAAGGCACCCCCGAAGAAGCCCTCCAACAGTTGTGCGAGAACGCATATAGAGTGCTTCCCATAGCGAGGGGGATCCAGTTCGCCCCGAGTCACGGTGCCCCTAGTAGGAGCCGCTTTCGTGCCCCCCGGTCAGCGCCCCATCGCCAAGCGCCCGCGGTAATTAGTCATTCAAACTGGTCGCAAAACCTGTTGGGCTAAGCCCATGCCCTCCCCGAAATCCGCTAGCCCCAAGTTGTTTCTCTGGTCCATCACCGCCGCGCTGGCCGGATTCCTGTTCGGATTCGACACGGTCGTGATCTCCGGCGCCGAACAAACCATCCAAACGCTCTGGGGCTTGGAATCCGGCGTGCACGGGTTGGCCATGAGCATGGCACTCTGGGGCACGGTGCTGGGTTCACTCATCGGGTCCTGGCCCACCGATAAGTTCGGCCGCAAACGAACCCTGCTTTCCATCGGCGTGCTCTATCTGGTTTCCGCCATTTGGTCCGGCATGGCGGCCGATGTCCATGCCTTCATGATCGCCCGTTTCATCGGCGGAATCGGGGTGGGCATCTCCACCGTGGCCGCTCCGCTCTTCATTGCCGAAATCGCCCCGGCCGAGAAACGCGGACGACTCGCGGGCATGTTTCAATTCAATATCGTTTTTGGTATCCTGGTCGCATTCGTCTCCAACCATCTTCTCGGGGGTATCGGCGAGAACGCCTGGCGCTGGATGCTCGGGATCGAAGCCCTTCCCGCGCTGATCTACACGCTGATGTGTTTCGGCCTGCCGGAAAGCCCCCGTTGGCTCATCGGTCGCAAAGCAGATCGCGCGGGCGGGATAGCCGTGCTCCGTTTGATCCATCCGGATTTTTCGACCGCCGAGATCGAAGCCAAGGCCGATGAAATCGCCAGCGCCGCCCAAGAAGTCTCAAGCACGAGCGGATTCTGGAGTCAGCACCTCAAAAGTCCCATCTCCCTGGCCTTCTTAATCGCCTTCTTCAACCAGCTCTCCGGCATCAACGCCATTCTCTACTTCGCCCCGCGCATTTTCGAGCTGACCGGGTTGGGACAAAAGGCCGCCCTGCTCCAATCCGTCGGCATCGGCATCACGAACTTAATCTTCACCTTTGTCGGCCTCTGGTTGATCGATCGGTTGGGACGACGGACGCTGCTCTACATTGGCTCGTTCGGCTATATCATTTCACTCGGCCTGTGCGCATGGGCGTTCCATACCGAAAACTTCGGAATCGTGCCGGTCTGCATCTTTGCATTCATCGCGGCTCACGCCGTGGGTCAAGGCGCAGTGATCTGGGTGTTTATCTCCGAAATTTTCCCCAACCGACATCGCGCCCAAGGCCAATCGCTGGGCAGCTTCACGCACTGGATTTTTGCGGCGCTGTTGACCTTGTTTTTCCCGACCTTGGTGGAAAAATTCCACCCCGGCACGGTATTCGGCTTTTTCGGGTTCATGATGGTCCTGCAGTTGATCTGGGTGAAACTGAAAGTGCCCGAAACCAAGGGACGCCCACTCGAACAAATTGAGCAGGAACTGGGAATGATCCGAGGTGCGCAGTGAACGTGAGCTGAGGGCGGAAACCGCGTTTCTGTGCCCTCGGAAAGAGCCATGGTTGCCCGCGATTTCGTCCCCTTCGACCCGTCGATTTCTCGCCAGCATCGCGACTTTACGTTGAGAGGGCCCTCCCACCAGATCAGTAAGACGAGCCTCTCCACGTCCGCATTTGGACAAAAGAATCCCCGCTTACCCATGGTTTAACGGACTCGGAGATTGGTAGGCTTGTTGTAGTCACGTCGCCAGCTCTTCGACTTCCTTGGGGCGAAGGTGACTTAGACCCCATCGCCCCATGACCCCCTACGACTACGTTGTTATCACCGCTTACTTTGCGCTGCTGCTCACGGTCGGTTACCTGACGTCCAAATTCGTCACCAACACCAGCGACTACTTCCGAGGCGGTGGGTCCATGGTGTGGTGGCTGGTGGGGGCCTCCGCCTTCATGGTGCAATTCAGTGCGTGGACGTTCACCGGGGCCGCCTCCAGCGCCTACAAAGACGGTTGGGGGGTGCTCACGATTTACTTGGGCAACGCCATCGGGTTCACGATCAACTACGTCTACTTTGCCGCCCGTGCCCGCCAGTTGCGCGTCATCACCACCATCGAAGCCGTCCGCGAGCGTTTCGACAAATTCAGCCAGCAGTTCTACACGTGGTTGAGCATTCCGTTCGGGGTGTTCACCGGCTCAGTCTGGTTGTTCGGGCTCTGTATCTTCGTCTCCCTCGCGTTCGGCATCCCACTCGACTATGCCATCATCATCACCGGCACCGTGGTCGTCATTTCGACCTTGTTGGGGGGCTCGTGGGCCTCGTCCTCCAACGACTTCGTGCAACTGCTTGTGATGGTGCCGGTCACCATCGTCGCCGCCATCGCAGCCCTGATCGAAGTCGGTGGGGTGTCAGAATTCGTGGACCGCATGCCGGCCGGTCACCTCGATTTTTCGGCACCTTTTGCCAACGGCCTGCTGATGGCGTGGATGCTGTCGAATCTCGTGCGTCAGTTCATCAATTGTAACAACCTCATTGAATCCGGCCGCTACCTCGCCGTCAAAAATTCCGACCACGCCCGCAAGGCCGCCCTACTCGCCGCCGTGCTGTCCTACCTCGGTCCCGTCATTTGGTTCATCCCCCCGCTGGCGGCCGCAATCCTCTATCCTAATTTGGCGAGTCGCTTTCCTCAACTCAACAATCCCGAAGAGGCCGCCTATGTCGCCGTCGCCCTCGACCTCCTGCCCATGGGCATGATGGGCCTGATGATCTGCGCCATGCTCGGAGCCACCGTCTCTTGCATGGACACCGGTCTCAATCGCAACGCGGGCATCTTTGTGCGCAACTTTTACCTGCCCATCCTTCGCCCCCGGGCCAGCGAGAAAGAGCTCATGCTGGTCAGCCGCCTCACCACCTGCGTGCTCGGCAGCCTCATCATCATGGCGGCGCTCAACATCAATAATCTAAAATCGATCGGACTCTTCGAACTCGTGCAATGGTTCGGATCGATGGTCCTGTTCCCCATGACCATCCCCATGGCTCTGGTCATGATCTTCCGGCGTGCGGCCCCGTGGGCGGCCTGGACCACTACCTTGCTCGGCTTCGGTAATTCCATCGTGATTGGCGCGTTTTTCAACGTCGAGTTCGCCAGCCGGCTGCTCGGCCGCACGCTCGCGGGAGCAGAGGTCAACTACTGGATGGCGGGCGTGAGCGTATTCGCCAATATCATATTCTGTGGCGGATGGTTTTTACTCACCTCCCTGTGGTGGAATCGTCTTCCGGAAAAACGAAGGGCGGAAATCGAGGCTTTCAACGATCGCATGCGTCGCCCCATCGCGGAGAGCGAAGCCGACGGCACCACCACCGACTACCATCAAGCGCATCTCATGGGACGGGTCGCGATCGGCTTCGGTGCATTTGTAATCCTCCTCGCCTTGATTCCCAACCCGCTACTCGGCCGGGTGGCGTTCCTCTTCTGCGGCGGCTGCGTGCTGGGAGTCGGCGTCTTGCTCCGAAGATCGGGACGAGCCCCGCAATCCCCTTAATCAATTCAATCACCACCAAACGCTTATCCGCCATGTCCGCTAAGCCCCCTCGCCTCTACCTTACGCTGTTACTCTCCTACGCGCTTACGTCTGCCGGGTGTGCCGCCGAAAAACTCTCCCAGTCATCGGCCGATGACCAGACGGTGGATTACTTTGCCGACAACGGCCTCGGAAACGCCTTGGCGGTCGTGCAGCATCCGGCTGGTGAATACCGGGACGGCGTCACCTACGTGGCCTATCAAGGGCCTTTGGAGGATCCCTACGTCGCCACCTACCATCACGAAACCGGCGAATGGACCGGTCCTTTTAAGGCAGGCGTAAGTGAGCTGGGCAAAAATCCGAATCGGGCCAAGAAAATCGACAACCACGGCAAGCCAACCCTGATCGTCGACGACGCCGGCTTCATTCATGTGTTCTTCGGTGGACACGGCGGCCTGCCAACTCAGGGCCACAACCCCCTCGGCGACACCCACGACGGTCGCAATAAACACGCAGTTTCGCAACGACCCTTCGACATCACGAGTTGGGAGGAACTCGACAATATCCCACCCTTCGGCACCTACAATCAGGCCATCAAATTGGATAACGGGGACCTCTACCTGTTCTACCGCCATGGCGCCCATCGCAGTGATTGGGTGTATCAAAAATCCACCGACAACGGCCGCACTTTCGCCCCGCCCATCTCTTTTCTCCAGCATCAGCGCCGCGACGACCTGCCGGCCGTGGACAGTTGGTATGCCTGGGTCGGTCGAGGCCACGGTGACGACATCATCGTGGGCTACGACTACCACCTCTGCTGGGACGAAGACGCCGACAACAACGGCTTGAGCCACACCACCGAACGGCGCAACGTGTTCTACATGGTGCTGGACACCCAAACCAACACGTGGCGCAACGTGCAGGGTGAAACCCTCCAGATGCCCATCGTGCGGGAGTATGCGAAAGCAAAGACCCTCGCCGCCAACACCGGGGATCTCTGGACCTTCAACGGATCCACGCACTTGGATTCCGCCG